>CAKZZK010000317.1 GCA_937885235.1 uncultured Treponema sp. | reverse complement strand
GCTAAAACAAAACGTTTTAAGTGCTAAGACGAAACGTTTTAAGCGTTAAAACGAAATGTTTTAGGTGCTAAGACAAAATGTTTTTCTTAGTTTCATATTGTCTTTCAGTTTGATGATAATACATATATGAGCTTTTCTATTCGTTGACGGCAATCTGCTTCTTCGCGCCCCGCAGTTCCTCCATCTTGTTATGGGCTGCTTCCGCAAGCTGATTCCGCAGCTCCTCCTGATTTTCGCATGGCACAAACTCATCAAAGTGGTCTTCGTACCACTGTTCCTCCTCGTCAAGCGGCGAATTCCAAAACCGTTCCTCTGTCATTTCTGCCTGCCCCCGCGTTTCAGCTTATTTGTCGTCGTAATGCCCCTTACATTGAATTATTTCTATCCGCCCTTCGAAAACTTTATAAACAAGCCTGTTTTTATCATCAATCCTTCTGCTCCAGCATCCTTCCCTATTTCTTAACGGTTCTGGCTTTCCAATTCCCGAAAAGTTATCCCGATCAATGGCTTTCAAAAGGTCATTGATTTTTCTGAGCGTTTTCTTATCCTGTGTTTGCCAATACAAATAGTCTGCCCATCCTGTCTCGGTGAATGTCAGCTTACCCATCCGCCATGACCTCCAACTCCTGCATAGTCTTTACGATGACTTTTCCTTCTTCCAACTCCTTTAGGCTTCTGTCAATTGCCTTCAAATTTGACTCTGAATAAAAAGGGTCTGAATCCACAGAAGAATTGGAAAGGAGCTGTTTTACCGTAATCGCTATGCTCCTTAATTGCTGTTCGGAAAAAAAAGGTAGCTGTGCTTCAACCTGTGCGAATGTCACCCCTGCCATATAAAACCTCCGTGTTTGCCATATAAACAACAGGGACAGGAACAAATGCCCGTCGCCATTCGTTCCTGTCCCCGCGTTTCAGCTTATTTGTTCTATTTGTTCACTGCGTCGAGGCGGGACTGAATTTCTGCCTTTTCTGTCTCGTAAGTTTCCTGAGGCGTTGCCCAGCCGTGGGCAATCTGGTTCACCATATACTCGCCGGAGTAGTCGGGAATGAGGGTGTCAAGGCGCTCTGGGGAGTTTTCCACCATAAGCGCGCAGGTTTCATCGAGGGCACGGTCATCGCGGAAGCCCTGCAGGTAAGATGCAGCCTTCCATGCCTCATCGCCGTCGTAGCCGGGTACGGGATCAGTAAAGAAGTCGATGATCTTCATAATCTTTGCCGCAGTCGCGTCGTCATAGATATTGGGCAGCGCCCACATGGTTGAGTCTCCGATGGTGAAGTATTTTCCATCGCCCTTCGGTCCAAGCGGGAAGCACACCCAGCCCCAGTCGTCCTTCATATTGGAAAGCGTGCCGTTTGGCTGGCAGATGTATTCCTGCATAACGCAGAACGCCGTCTCGCCGTTCATAAAGGCAGTCTGCCAGTAGTCCCACTGGGCATCTCCCTGCGGCAGCTGATAGTTCTGGAACATCCGGTACATCCAGTTCCATGCCTCCATGGAATTCTCATCGCCAATGGCATCGACAAACTTGCCGTCCTTCATCTTGACCTTTGCACCGCCGTTTGAATAGGCAGCCGCAATGCCAAAGCAGGTATAGAAGGAAGACATAGCATACTGGTCCACAACGCCGTCGTTATCAGTGTCCTTGGTAATCTTGCGGCACATCTCTTCAAAGGTGTCCCAGGTCCACTTGCCCTCTTTCTGGAGGTCATAGGGGTAATCAGGGTCATAGCCGTTTTCCTCAAGAATGCGCTTGTTGAAGATAACGCCTTCACGCGGCTCAGTCTTGCCGGTATTAAACGTATAGAAAGAGCTTCCCGAGCGGAGCCTGTCCATGATGCCCCTGTTCCACTTCTTGTTCGTCCAGTCCACGCCCTTGATTTTGCCAAGGTCGTACCAGAAATCGTTCTGCAAGCCGGAAATAGCCGAACGTCCGTCGATGATGAATACCAGGTTCTCCTTAGTGCCGGACATAATCATGTTCGCCACTTCCTTCGGATGGTCTGCCCAGCCCGCAAGGTCTTTCTGCACTGCCTTGAAATTGTAGGTGTCCATGAGCCATTTGCGGTACGCACGCTGGTCTTCATCGCTCTTTGAATTCGCAGCAGCATTCGGGTCCGTCCACCAGTCGTAGATGGTCACTTCCATGCCGCCAAAGTCATAGACCTTGCCAGTGGCGGGATCAATCTGAGCCGTCACTCCCTGATACGAAGGAATAGCCGCCTCTTCCTTCTGTTCCACCTCTTTCTTGCAAGAAGCAAGCACAAGCGCCGCAGAAGCAGCAAGAGCCACAGTGGCAACAGCCACACCGGAAATCTTTTTCATACAGATACTCCCTTAGAACAAGTTTATTTTCTTCAAAAATATACTATATATTATCCTTTTACACCCGTGCTTGCAAGGCTTTCCACAAAAAGCCGCTGGCAAAAGAGGTAAAGGACTATAAGCGGCAGCACGATGAGCAGCACAGCGGAGGAATTGATTGCCCCCGCAAAGGCTGGCGGCACAGACACGTTACCGCCTCCCTGCGCACGGCTCATATAGGTGGAAAGCCTGTCCGTCAAGCTGCCCACGGAACGCGCGAGCAGCTGTATTTTTCCCAAAAAAAGGTTGGCATAGAAGCTGTCTGTCCACTGCCACACAAAGGAAAAGAGAAAGCAGGAGGTGATGATGGGCTTTGCCCCCGGAATCATGATTCTGAAAAAAGTAGCAAAGGGACCACAGCCGTCAACGTAACAGGCTTCCTCAAGCTCAAAGGGAAAGCTCAAAAAATACTGCCGTATCATAAAGATATAGAGACCGTTTTTAAGCCCCATGCAGGTAAAGCACATCATAAAATACGGCAGCATACTTCCCTTTAAGTTAATGGTATGGCCAAAGAACTTAAAGTAGCGGAAGTGCAGGTACAGCGATGTGGAAATAGTCTGCGGCGGAATGATGATAAGCAGGATGACGCAGAGGAACCAGAAGCGCTTGAAGGGAAAATCAAAGCGCGAAAAGCCGTAGCCCACAAAGGTGCACATTATCACCTCGATGACGGATACAAGCAGAGACACCCAGATGGTGTTCAGCAGCGAAACCTTGTAGTTGATGATATAGGAAGCAATCTTCCAGTTGCTCACGGAAAAATGCTTGGGAATGACGACAATCGTTGTATCATAGAGATCTTTTTCCGCCATAAAGCTGAGCGAAATCTTGTTCAGTATGGGCTGTAAAATCATGAAGCACATACCAAAAAGGAGCACTGCCCTGAAAAACGAAAGCGCATACTTTTTCGCCGTCACCTTCAGGAGCCGTCCGCCGGAAGCTTCGTTTCTTTCCCAGAATGAACGCATAGTGCCGTTAGTCATAGTTATACACCACCTTTGATATTATGAGGGAACTGATGCCGATGAGAAGCATACAGACAACAAAATAGATCCACGCCATTGCGGAGCTGAATCCAAAATTGAGCTGAATGGAAAGCTGGTCCTCTATTTTCTTCATAATCTCGCTGTCTGTACGCATAAAGAAGTCAACCACCGTGTACACCCAGCAGACGGGAATGAGGGGGCTGACCATGGGGACGGTTATCTTCCACAGGCTTTCCCATGCGGTGCAGCCTTCCATCTCTGCCGCCTCGTAGACGCTCGGGGAGATGTTCTGCAAGCCGGAAAGGAAGATGATTATCTGTATGCCGGACGCCATAGCCACATCATAGATGGAATCTATGATTTCAAAGAGGATTTTGAAGAACCTGTTGCCAACGCCGTTCATGCCGCCCGTGTTTGAAAGCAGGATGCTCTCTATGACCGTGGTGACGGAATTCGCGTTGCTTGATTCCTCTATGGTTTCCTTCAGCTGCGACATCATGGAGTTGTTGTATTCCAGCCCCACAAGCACGCCGGAAGAGAGGATGACCGTAAGGAAGAATATCGAGCGCACCACGGCACGTCCCTTGAACTTCTGGTTCAAGATGAGCGCCACAAAGAAGCTGAACACAATCGTGGCAAGGGAGCGGTATATCATCCGCGTGATGTTCTCCACAAGCATACGGTTGAATTCGGGGTCAATGAGGAACGCCCGCTTGTAGTTTTCCCAGCCGCTTCTGACCATCTGGAAGCCGTTCGGCCCCGCAGAGATATTGGAAAAGCTCATCATCAGGGACTGGAACAGCGGCTTTACCATAAAGCTTAAAAAGCCTATGATGAACGGGAGGATGAATATGTACCCGTACAGCGCCCTCCGCTTTGTAAGTCCAATCAGCTTTTTCTTTTTCATACTCATCCTAAGTCCTCCACCTTTAGCACTATATAGTCACGGGCAGGAACCCGCGTTCCAGAAGCCGCGGTGTAATCCTTGTGTCCGAAATTCACCACGACGGCATAGCCATTCTCAAAGACCGTCACTGACACGTCTTTGCTCTCATACCAGAAATCGGTGATGAGCGCTCCGGCAAGAGAGCCAAGCCTTGCGTTGTAATCCCTGTAGAGGGAGACAAACTCATCTTTCCATGCGTCGAAATTCGCCGAATAGTACTGCGTAAAGCTCGTTTCCTGCACGGCGCGCTCGGAAGCCTGCATAAAGGTAAAATACAGCCCCGCAGCAGACTGCGCGGACTCCAGAACTTCCTGCTGCTTTTCAGCGGCAAGGTTGACCGCGTTTCCCGCATAGTTCCTGTAGCCGTGGAGCGCGATCTGGTAAAAGGGCACCTTGTAGTCTATGATGGAATAACTGTTGCCTGCCAGATTGAGGTTCGTGATGAAATCCGCATCGCGGACGGCATAGGCGTTGCCGCCGTTCACCATCACCGGGGTGCCTCCTTTGCGAGCCTTTTTGAATTCCTCTTCCTGCAGGTGCATTGCATCTGCGCGGTTCACGAGGTGCTTTTCATTGTAATCAGCGGAAAGCACGCTGCCAAAATCGCGGTAGGAAACGCCTGTGCCATAGCGCGAAGCCGCCGCGATGAGCCTGTCAGAAGCGCGGGAAGCAAGCGCAGGGCGCACAAGGTAGTAGGAGTCCGCCTCGTCATCCTTTCCATACCAGATGGCAGAATACTCGTTCAGCTCGCAGAGCTTCTGGCTCACAAAACGGGCGGGAGAGCCGTAATGCGAAAATCCGTCAGCCAAACCTGAACGGTAGGCAAACTGCATGGTGCCGTCAAGATAGAGCGTGTTGCCCGCTTTCTCCGCAGCTTCGGCAAGGCGTGCGAACGAGGACGCGCCGCCAAGCTTGCCGAGGAAGCGCACCTTGCTCAGCAGCTTCTGCCGCACCCCGCCGTTGATAAAGCCTGAAAGCTTATAGTTCACGCCCGTAATGCCTGAGGAGCCAATGCTGTCTATGATGGCGGCGGCATCCTTATAGGTTGTCAGCGTATAGGGCAGGTTCTTGGGAATGCCCAGCACCTGCTGCACTCTGTCTATGGCTCCCACAATCTCAACGGCAAGCGGCACGCTGTCTGCGCTGCGCTTTTCTTCACCCGCAAAGAGGTAATTCCTGTATGCCTTTGCCATATCCGCAATGGAGTCGCTCTCGACAAAGGTGTAAACCTGCCTGAGCTTCTGTCCTGCCGGCAGCCCCTTTTCAAACATATACTGAGCGTTCACCGTACGCGCGCTTATGTCATAGCGCTCGTTGTGCAGAAGGCGGTAGTCAGCGCGGACGTAGTTATAGCTGCCAAGCTTTCCCGCAATTTCTGCCGTAATGCCCGCATAAGCCGCCCCGTCCTCAATGACAGAGATAAACGAAGCACCTTCGGAAGCGATGCCGAACACAGGGAAGGCGACCTTTGTCTCCGTCACTACGGACTTTCTGTCCAGAGCATAGTCCCAGCCGTACACATCGGCGTAATACGCATTCTGTTTTTTCTTGCCGTTGTTAAAGCGAATGACTCCGCCCCCCCCCTCGGGAACAAAGATGCTGCCTTCGCTGGAGCTGCCACCCGCCCCAAAATAGGGCAGGACGGAAAGCTTCGTGATGGGGAACTTGAGCCGGTAGGAAATCTCGTCAAAGGGAACTTCCACCACGAGCCTGTTTCCTTCTATTTTATAGACAACAGTCGCGTTAAACGAGGGCACTTCCTTTTCGCTTGATTCAAGGTACTGCTCCTTGCTTGCAAGGTAATCCTCATAAGTGTAGCCCGCGTTCTTGAAGAGCACTTCCAGCTTTTCTTTCAAAAAGCCCTGGACATTCTCAAATACAAGGTACAGCTCCTCATCCTTGAGCTTCGGGTACTTCTTGAGCAGGGCATTGATGTCGTCCCCCGGAGTCGCGGTCTTCATGCTGTAGCGGTGGTAGGCGCGGTTCACCGTGTTTATGTCGCTCTTGGACATATCCGCCGTCCACTTGTCAAAGTCAGACTGGTACATCATGGGCGGGAAGATGTATTCCCTGTTCATCTGCCCTATCGTATAGTTCACGATGACAGAGTCGTCTTTCTTTTCCACGCTGTAGAACTTGCGCTTTACGCTGTTGGTGTAAAAATCATAGACCTCTGCGTTGCCGTTCTCTGTGGAATATTCCAGCAGCAGGCTTGAACGCATATTGTTCTTTTCTTTGGCGAGGGCTATGGGGTCGCTGTCCAGATCCTGCGGGCTTGAATACCATACTTTTCCGTTTGCCTTCTGCGTTACGGAAAACTGCGTGGTGGCAGGGTCAAGTTCAAAGCGCAGGGAATCTGATTCAAGCACCATCATCTTGCCTGACTGCTTTCCGTCATATTCATAGAAATCAAAGTCAGGCTGCCGGTACGAAGCCACATTCACCAGCCTGACGACTATGTAGGCTATGAAAGCGGCGGCACAGAGGAACAGGGCTGTCCATATAAAAAAGCCTATGGTAAAAAAGGGCTTCTTTGTTGCAGCATTCTCTTTTTTCATACGTCTGCCCCCGTCAATTCAGCCTGAAGAATACTTCCCTGCCAAGGGAAACAAAATAACCGATGCCCTGCGATATGAGGCTGAAGAACAGCAGCATGATGAAGAGGAAGACAAGCATACCGAACGCGGTGAACACCATGAACAGAAGCGTCTTGCCAAAGCTGTAGGCGTGAATCATCATCATTGCCATGATGATAAGCACCGCACACCAGATAAGGGAGATGTTGTTGAAGACCCAGTAGAAGGTTCCCTCTTCCTTGGTAACAAAGTTGCTGAGTATGATGATGGGAATCTGGATAAGCGGATACGGCGTGAGCGCATAGGCAGTGCCCATATACACATCGCCGAGGTGCCCCTTGCCGTCAAAGAGCGTGGTTACGCCCCAGTTGCAGATGACAAATACCACAAGCGGCAAGAGGATGGTCGCTATTTCCATGAAGATGTTGACCCGCTCCCAGTTCACGACAATGAAAAGGAAATTCGTAAACTGCAGCTTCCACACATGGGTAAGCAGCGTAAGGATGACGATGAAATTCGCAGCCGCATACGAGCCGCGCTTTGCATGAATCAAATCCCAGAAGCCGTCCGCCGGATGCCCTATGACATACAGCGCGTATTTCAGCGTTTCGAGGAAATGGGTATAAGTCTCTCTCTGCCGCAACTTGCTCAATTTCTTTGTCAGATAACTCATAGTGACTCCAGCTCCCGTTTGAAAGATAGAATGCGTTTCACCGCGAAGGGAATGAAAATCAGCATACAGAGGACGGCGAGCACCCAGCCGAGGTGCTGTTCAATCCATTCCTTGCGGTAATACATAAATGCCTTTGAATAGTAGCGCCTGAAATACTTCGCGCGGAAGTAGTCCATCGCCTCCTTGTATTTGTTCTGCCTGAGCCGCGCCTTTCCAAGCCCCGCATACGCAAGGTCATAGTTGCCGTTCAGGCGCATCACCTTGTCCCATTCCGCGGCAGACAAGTCATATTCGCCTGCCGCGTAGTATTCGGTTGCATTGTAGATGTAGTCGCCAAACTGCGTCGGCGAAAAAAGCGTAATCGTGCAGCTCGTCTGGTCAAGCACAAAGAGGTCCCTGCCGCAGTGCTCTATGGCGACGGGCAGACGGAAGTAGCCGTCTATGTTGCCGGGATTGCCGAACGCAAAGAGCAGTTCCCCCTGATTGTCATAGGCAAAGAGCCTTCCCCTCGTTTCATCGAGCGCGATGTAAACCTCGTTGTCAAGCACGGTGATGTCGGTAAAGTGAGAGGGATTTTCCTGTCCTGCCGCGGTTCCCCACTGCAAGTCCCCCACCGGAGGGTCCCAGTTCTTGATGAGGATGTCCCCGCCAAGCGCATTCAGGCGGCGGATGGGCTTTGCCTGGTCATTGAGCAGCTCCGAGGGCTTGAAGGTCTTCAAGACCGCGAATATAAAGCCCTCTTTGTCGAGATAGGCATTTGAATATTCCGTCGGCACAAAGGATTCCATCTGCTCCCGCTGTGCCTTTGTGGCGAATTTCTTCCAGAGGTAATCCGTCCAGTTATAGGTAACGTCGCTCGCGCCGTAGAAGCCGGTGAACGTGCCGTTGTCCTCGTATTTGATAAAGCCCTTGTTCACGTTCTTTGCCAGGACGTAAACCCTGCCCTTGGAATCCGCCACTACCTTCTGCGGCAGAAAGGTCTTTCCCGCCTCGTAGGTAGGATCATCAGGCTCTGTAAACGAAAGGACGTAGTTCAAGTCCTTGTCTATGCGGACGACGCGCCCGTGCTCAGTGTCTGCCACGAAAAAAGAGCCGTCAGCAGATACATAGACATCGGAAGGGGCGGCAAATGTCCCCTGCACACCGGCAGGAGCATTGAATTCCTCTATGCTGCGCACAAATTCCAGAGACTTGTCTGCTTTGTAAAGGAACTCCAGAATCCTGTTGTTCCCCGAATCCACAAGGTACAGGGTGTTGCCGCGGCAGAAAAGCGAGCTGGGATTCACCAGTTCCTTTTCAAGACCGAAATCCTTTGCGTAGAAGACATCCGTCACCCGGTAGGCATCAGGCGAATGCTCTACGTTCTGCCAGACATCATAGATATACGTGTCTCCTTTGGCAAAAAGCCCCGTGTGCGCGGCAAGGAGCGCGGCTGCTGCCGCAATCAGGTATTTTCTTCTTATCATGTCGCTAGTCCTTAAGGCCTGAAGTTGCCATTGTTTCCAAAATCTGGCTCTGGGAGCAGATAAAGAATATGATGGGCACGGACATGGAAACAACAACCACAGCCTGTGCCTGCCCCGTGCGCGCAATGCCGCCAGCCATAATCTGGTCCATCGCATAACGCAGCATCTTCTTGCTTTCCGTGTAGATATACGTGGTCTGGGGATTGTTCCAGAGCGCCGTAATGGAAAAAATCGAAATGGTAAGCCACGCAGGCTTTACGTTAGGCATGACGAGCTTCCAGAAGATGAGGAGCTCATTTGCACCGTCAATCTTTGCCGCCTCTATGAGAGACATAGGAAAGCCGTCCATAAACTGCTTCATCAAAAAAAGCCCCAGAGAGCCGCCTATTGCCGGCAGGATGAGCGACCAGTAGGTGTCTACCATGTGCAGCCGGCACATAATCATATAGTTGGGAATGCCCGTTACATAACCGCTGAACATGAGCGCCACAACAGCAAGCTTGAAAAATGCCCTGCCGCCGGGGAAGGTGTATTTTGCAAGGACATACGCCGCCATTGAAGCTATGATGACATGCCCCACCGTTCCCACGATGGTGACAAAGAGCGTGTTGAAGATGTAGCGCGAGAAGGGCACCCATGACTGCGTGAGCGTGATGAACAAGTCCGAGTAGTTTCTGAACGTGGGATTCCGCGGCCAGAACGTTGGCGGCTGTTTGAGCAGCTCCCCAAGCGGCTTGAGCGAGCTTGAGATTGCAAACACGATGGGGAAGACCATCACTATAGAACAGAGCGCAAGGAAGATGTAAATTCCTATATCTCCGCCTATGGAGCGGACGGGATTTCTGCGGCGTCTGTAGCCATACGTTGCATGCGCTACGGTTTTGGCACTTGTCTTTCTTTTCATTTTTCTGCGCCCCCTCTCAGTGCCCTACTCTGTTCAGCATAGCCTGAATCACCTTGTTGCAGATAATCATGGCAAGGAACAGCGTGGTTGCTATTGCGGATGCATAGCCCATCTCAAAGCGCGTAAAGCCGTAGTCAAAGAGGTGCGTCACCACAGTGCGCGCGCAGTATTCCGTGGACGGATAGCCCGCAAGCGCCATCGGAATATCGCAGACGTTAAAGGCATTAGTGATGGACATAACCGCGCCGAAGAGCAGCATGGGCTTCATATTGGGAAGCGTGATAAACCACAGCTCCTGCCAGCGGTTCTGAATGCCGTCTATGTAGCCCGCCTCGTACTGGGACTTATCCAGCCCTTTCAGTCCCGCAACAAAGGCAAGGAAGCCGGTTCCCAAAGACATCCACAGGCAGACGGGGATAATGACCTTCATCGCATAGCGCGGGTCAGACAGGAAGAGTATGGGCTTGCTGAGAAAGCCGACTTTGATAAGCCACGAGTTTGCCCAGCCATAGCGGTCATCGCTGAAGAGGTTTTTAAAGACAAGGTATGCCTGCGCGGAAATGGACGGCGTATAAAAAAAGAGGACGATGATTGTCCGTATCCAGCGGGGCAGCTCATTGATGAGCCATGCAAAGATGAATGCAAGGATATAGCCCACCGGTCCCACCACGAGCGCGGTGAGGAAGGTGTTCTTTACGGCAATCTGAAACACCTCATCCTGAAGGAAGAGGTTTATGTAATTCCTCATGCCGATGAACTCAGGCTTTTCCAGAATATTGAAATTCGTAAAGCTGTAGTAAATGGAGCTGATGATGGGCAGCACGTTGAACGTGATGAACAGCACGGCATAAGGCAGCAGGAAGAGGTAGCAGAATTTGTGCACCTTTATGCTGCGCACGGTGTCAGAAAGTTCGAGCCGCTTTTTCTTACAATATTTTTTCCATATTTCGCTCATACGCTTACTCCTGCTCCAGCGGCAGCTTGAATTCCTGCCGTTTGCGGCTTATTTCCTCGTTAACCTTCCTTGTGTAGTCAATGAGGGTTTCACGGGGATCATCCTTTTCGTTAAAGACACGCCTGATGCCGTTTACCACGTAGCGCGGCGTGTAGTAGCTTCCCGGCACCTCAGGCAGACCGACAGCCTCATTCAGGGACTTCGTCAATATACCTATCTGACGGCTGTTCCAGGAAAGCTGTTTGAGCGCTTCCACATTTGCCGTCGCATAGCGGCCGGAGGAACCGAGTATGGCTTCCTGCTCACGGCCATAGCGCACCTGCGTGTCAGTAGAAGCCCACCACTTCATAAACTCCCAGGCATCGCTCATCCGCACCTCATTCTTGCGGGCGGCGGCAAGCGTTGCGGCATCAGCATTGGCAGGCAGCTTTGACAGCTCAGGTCCTTTCTGTATCATCATCGTGCACACCGTTCCCGCAATATTGGAGCGGTCTATGCTGCCGTCCCTGCGGGGAGTGCCGGGGATATAGGTAAAGTCCCACAGCCCCCGAATTTCCGGCGCAGATACGGAAAGCGTGTTGTAAGCCGTGTAGTTCTGTATGCCCAAAGGCATCTCGCCGGTGCGGAAGCGGCTCACAAAGTCAAAGACAGTGGGAAGCCCGTAGCTGTTGTAGAAACTCGTGTAGAGCTTGAACGAGGCAATGCCCTCCTCGCTGTCTATGACGGATTTTGTTCCCGCCTCGTTGTAGACGGTGCCGCCCCGCTGGTAAATCATCGAATAGAAATTCATGATGTCTGACTCCGCCGTCAGCAGCGTGGGATACGGAATGCCGACAGACAGGTTGTTACCTTGCAGGGTCGGCAGGATTTCCACAAGCTCGTCCCAAGTGCGAGGCACGGAAACGCCAAGCTGTTCAAGGATGTCCTTGCGGTAAAAGAGCAAGTTGAATGTCTCCTGCTCCGGCAGCGCGAAAAGCCCGCCGTCATACTTGTAGCCCTCGTATGCGCTCGGGTGGAAATCACCCAGCACCTTGTCGCAGTCGGAAAAGCGGCGCAAGTCAACAACCGCGTTCCTGAGCGCGTAATCCACAGGTGCCCGCGAGTATGCGGAAACCACAACGTCAGGCCCGTTGCCCGCAACGACAGCAGTCAGCAGGGAGTTGATGTTGATGAGCTTTACATTTACGTTTATGCCGGAAGCAGGGCTAAAGCTGTCGTCAACCATATTTTTGAGAATCTGGCTCTGGTCGCGCCCCGTCACAATCCACACCTCTATGAGGTGCTCGGCATCCTTGCCGTAGACATTGCCGATGCTTGCAGAATCCACAAAGAACGACGAGATGAAAGCTGCAAACTCATGCGCCGCATTTCTGAAAAAGCCAGACTTTACGGGCTTCACCTTGTCCGCCGCACTCTGCAGCAAGAGGTAGTCAACATCGAGCTTTGATTCCGAAATAGAAAGCAGCGAAGTGCCGAGCGACGTGATATTTTCCTTGAAGTTTGCAAAAGCCTTGGTGATGCGGTCAGGATGCTTGTAGAACTGCTCCAGCTGTATGGCAAGCGTTTCCGCAGGGGCAATCTTGTCTGATTTTTCGCCCGTGATGGCAACGAATTTGTCCACGTAGTAATAGAGCCTTCTGCTTTCCTGCAGCATGGCTTCCACCTGCTCCGGGTATACCTTGTCTATGGCGTAGTCGCGGAACTGGTCAGGGTTCACCCCCGTCAGCACGAGAATCTTGCGGTAGATGACGTTCAGGCGGTAGATGCAGTCCTGCAAGTCGCTGACGATTGAACCAAGCTCACCGAGCGTCACTTCAAGCCTTACGCGGTGGCTGCCCTTTGTAAGATAGAATGAATACGGCTTGCCATCCTTGCCCGCAAGCGTCGAAAGCTTCCAGTCAGAGCTATAGGGAAAGCCCACGGACTTCAGCCCGTCCACAGGGATAACACCGTCAATATAGACAGAGCGGTAGGCAACATAGCCCCGCTGATAGAGCTGCCGCGCCTTTACGGAAAGCGTATACCAGCCGTCTTCGGGAACCTCCATATCCCACTCAATCCACTGCCCCGGGGAACGCCAGGAATCCCCGCCGGAATAATTGAGCACCGTGCGGGAAACGCTGTTTGGCTCCGTGTTCGCAGAGGAACGGTCATAACGGGCAAAAAGCGAAGGGTCAGAGCGCACGACGGAATTTTCCCCCTGCACCTTGACGGAAATGCCGCTTGCAGAGAAATCCTCCGGTCTGCTTTTCTGCTTTGCCACATACTGCTCGTAGCTGTCGTAGGAAGCCACGGGAACAAGCGACAGCCTGCTGATAGCCATCGGCTCGTTTGTAGATTCCAGCGTGATAGTGTTCGTGCCTTTGGCAAAGTAAAATTTATACGGCTCCACCTCGTAGCCCATATTGCTTTTGAACATGACGGTCTGATAGCTGAAAAGCTCTTCCTGCGTGGGACGGATGCTGTTGCCGCGGTTGTCCTGCCTTACGGGGCCGCCGTCTTTCCAGAGCCGGTAAAAAGACATATCAGAGCCGCTGAACGGAACCTCGCCATTGATATAGAGGATGCGTTCCATGTTCACATTCCGCGAGGGAACGGCGATATACTCCATCTCTATATTGTAGAAACCCGGCTGACCCACATCCACAGACCAGGTGACGGAAGACTCATCCGCCGTGACGACTGCCGCCTTGCCACGGTAGTTTGTTTCGACGGAAACTCCGTAGCTTTTTGCCTCATCATAGTCCTGCACGGCGACAGCGACGGCAAGCGCAGGTTCTGCCGCCCCTTCGTGTTCCCGCAGGTACTCCGCATAAGTCTTGGAAGATGATGCAGCCCCTGCAAGGCTCGTAAGGTCATAGCCGTCGTATTTGTCCTTGAACGTCTTGTCTGGCAAGAGCCGCAGGACTACGGAAAGCACGATGACCACCGCAAGGGCAATCAGCAGGTTCCGAAAGCTTTTTTTTATCTTTATCTTTGCCATAGATACAGTTATTTTACCATAGTTTTGCAAATATGCAAGGAAAATTTACTTTGAAAATGATTTTTTTTACTTACGTTTTACCTAATTTTAGCAAAGCCCCCAGTATTGCCGGAAGAGGCTGCGGGCATTGCGCAGAAAGACAGGCTCCATGAGCTCTGGGAAACGCCTCGCCAGTTCCTCAAAGACTTCAGAAAGGCTTTCCATCTCCCTCGCAGGCGCACGGAGTATGAGTTCCGCATAGCCTTTTTCCCGCTCCTGCTTTGCCGCGCGGTTATGTATCTGGTTTACGGCACAGACAAAGGGAAGCGCATACAGCTCCGCCATCTGCCCTTCGCTGATGATGGGCAGCTTGAAGTTCATGACGGGCAAAAGCCTGCTTTCGTCAGGCAACTTGCCGAGCGCAGTTTGCAGGAGCAGCTCCTGCACGGAAACACCGAGGGACGCCGCGTAGCTTTCCGTCATACCGGAGAGCCGCGGGTTTATCTCGATGATGTGCCAGCGTCCCTGGCAGAACACCATGTCCACCTGGGCACAGCCTTCAAGCTGCAGGTCAGCCGCCAGACGGCGCAGCATTTCCTGCATATCGCTGATACGTGTCACGGGACCTATCTTGACGCTCTGCTTGGGACTGGTGATGCCGTACCTGTTCACGGAAAAGGCACAGGGGGGCATGACGGCATAAGAACCGTTCTTTCCGTAAATTTCCGTGCCGAACTGCCCCCCGTCGAGATATTCCTCCACTAGCCTGTCCCCGCTCGTCCTGCCCGAAGAGAGATATGCCACAGCCTGCCTGAAGCTGACCGCCACCTCCATGCTGTAGGAACTGAGTCCCAGCGTGTCCTTGATGACCACGGGATAGCGGAGCTTTTGCAGTTCCGAAAGTATATATTCTTTGTAGACGTTTGCCTTTACGTCTTTTACCCTCCGCTCGCAGTGAAAAAGCTCGTGGTCCACCAAGAGGGACTTTGGCATGGGGTAGCCGAGCCTTTCAAGCAGGCTGTGCGTCTTTGCCTTGTCAAAGCAGCAGAACGCTGTTTCCGCGCTGTGGCAGACAGCCTGCACGCCCCGCTTTCGCAGGAGCTCTGCAATCATGGCATCTTTAAGGGGGAACCAGTCATAGGGAGGCGCCCAGAAGCTTGCCGCAATGGCAAGGTCTGGCTTGAGGGCAAGAATCTCTTCGGCAATATCCTCCGCTCCCTCCCCCTGTGCAAGCTTGCAGCACAGCGACTGCTCGGCAAGCTCGCCGCCCGCCATATCCACAAGGAAAGTCCCCGGCGGCTGCGTGACGATGCAGAATTCGTGCTGAGGATAGCGTTCGCACAGTCCTTCCCACGCGCTTTTGCGCGAAGGAAGCGAGCGCACATCTATGGACTCGCCGTGGAAGATATTTGAATTAGTATTATAGAAGACAATACGCATAATTTTACTCCCACAAAAGCATATCTTGGTAATTTTCGGAAATTTCCAGTGTTTTGCACACTGTACACCGTGCAAAAACGTGCAGCACGCCCTTTCAAGGCGAAATATCGGCGGCGCAGCTGTCCTTTTGAAATAAAAAAGGCGTTGGAAATGAATCCAACGCCTTTTTTATTCCGTCTACCGATTTCGCAATTTCGTCCGTACCCATTCCGCTCAAGCCCTCGTTCATGACATTTTACGGAGAGCATTGTAATTTTCACCTATTGATGACGGCAAGTTTTGCACAAATAATTTTGCTTGCCATTGTTTTTCAAGGGGCATACTTTCTGTGACACCACCCGGAAACTAAAGTCACACGTAGTTATCGTGCAAACTCTTAAAAACAATATATCTGACATCAAATTTTGACGAGTTTCGTCAGTTCATAGCCAACGACTAGAACAGTAGGATTTATCAAGACAAATACTTCTCTACGCTTATTGTTCCGGAATAATTTTTTTTATTTCGCTCACAAATTTTGCCAAATCTATAGAGAATCCTTCTTTACGTTTATAATAGAGATAATAAAATTCCTTGCTCATAGGCTTATCCCCATTTAACAGCGAATTTACTTCCTCTAATGAACGTTGTTCCTTTAAACTTGGGAAATCAATCAATAGTTTTTTTAACGAGGACTTTGAAAAACCACTTGTAAAACGGCTCGCACTAATAATCACAAAATCGAAATTTATATTCAATTTTTTTGCCAACTTTTTAAATGCTGTAAACATTTTTTTTATGTGCACATATCGATATTTCATCTCAGCCATGGAGCTATTATCCTGCCTTATCTGACTAAGCACAGATTTCAATATTCCTTGGCATCTTTTTTCAGAGTCCTTATTGAGAATTGGGAAATCACATTCCTCACGAAGAAATTTTTCAGTAAGCTTTAAGTCCTCCTCAAAGTCTGTAAGCCATTTTTTTCCTTTTGCAGTATCAAAGACAACTCTATATTCTGCCTCGGATTTCCATACGGGATGACGCCGTTTCCTTCTATCGAAATACTCAGAAACCAATGAATTCGCCAACCTGTTTTTCATTGTATACACGATATCATCATCACACAAAAGGCTGATTTTTTCATTCCCAACCGAAATTCCCTTCTCAGAAAGGGCATCAACAGAAAAAATATATACTGGGGGAGTTTGATGTGAATAATAATTTCTAACAGCTTCTATTGCTTCCTGCAATAAGAAAGCTTCATATTGTACAACAGGATGATTCTGAATCCACTTTCGCTCTGCATCATGTGCATAGATAACATTTTCCAACACGCTCAAAGCACTTTTCTTAAATACAAGTTGAATGCGCTCCTTTATATTTTTCAATTCAATGCTTCCTAAAAGCCTTTTATAATCAATCGCTATAGTATCATATCCCGTTACGAAAGCATCACGCAAAAGATAATCAATTTTATCAACATCAATACAAGAGGAATTGAGTAGCTGGATAAAGGCATTTTTTATGTCACCTTCAACAGAATCCGTTTTATACAAATATCCCGTTATACATCGAGTAAAAAATTCTTTATTATTGAGAATTTTTGAAAATTTTTGAATTCCTACTAAGGCGCTCATCATTTCATGCGGTTTAGCCTCGCTTTGCTCAGAATGATAGCGATCGAAATCTTTGCGGAAAGATTGACTACCAACAGCACTCTTTAATAGCTCATATAACAAAGGTTCCTTTTTACCCTTTAATTTTAAATAAAAATATTCTCCCGTATGGGAAAACGGAGAATGCCCCACATCATGCAACAAACAGGCAAGTTCAAAATCACTAGCAAGCTTTTCAGATTCTATTATTTTAACAATTTTTGAAGAAGCAGATGCAATCACAGCTTTCATGGCTATCTGCCCCAAATGATATACCCCCAGAGAATGGATAAATCTGTTATGCAAGGCAGATGAATACAACGGGGTATAACTTGTCTGCCTAACATGCCGCAAGCGTTGAAAAGCGGGAGAATCCACCACCTCCCCCATCAAAGACGCATCTATATCTATATACCCATAAACAGGGTCTTTTATTTGCTTTACAGACATCTTTTATGCGGCAATCCCTAGCACCTGCAAGGCTTCCTCGCTTACAAAGGCAAGGTAGACATCAAGTGCAATATTTCTCCTGAATTTTTTCTTTAACTCAGACACTTCAATATTGTCCCTTAAAGATATTGAGGCTTTGTCTTTGCCTAGTTCGAAAAAATCCGTATAATCATGAATAAAGGAATCTGTACGCTCCCGCGAAACCAACAAATAAACATCTTTGTTTTCCCTTTCGAGCTTTTCAACAACGATATTTCCATATCTTGTAAGGACATCGAAAGAAACTGTCCGTTTCTGAGACTTTTCCACTATTTCAATCAAAGCATTTGCTACCAAATCCTCGATTTCTATGCAGTACATCGTACACTCCCAATAAAACGACTAATTTTATAATCGGAATAAAATGCCGATAAAATATAGCTATTTGTATTATAGTCCGAAAATTTGAGTCTTGCAATAGTTATTTCAATTTTATAATCAATATATATTATTCGTAAGGGAATTTGTCGCAAGAATTCGAAAGCGACTTTGTCGTATATA
>CAKZZK010000316.1 GCA_937885235.1 uncultured Treponema sp. | reverse complement strand
GGTAATCAATATCCAGCGCATCCACATACCTGTCAACCCACTCATTATCCAGCACGTCGGTCAGCAACAGGTTCTTGTTCTTGATGAACTGCTTTGAAAGCCCCGCGCCGCATCCCAGCTCTATAACGTTCTCCGCTTCCTGCGGAATATATCCGTTCATCCATGAAAATCGCTGCGATATCAAGCGGTAAAGGATTTTGTTCTTTGTATGCAGGAATGATTCCCGGGCTGCCCACACATCGCCTTCATTCTTCATCCTGTTCTGCTTGTGCGAAGGGAAATACTTACTTTTCATTATCATCAACCTCCACCCTTCTGGAAAAGATAAAATATTTTTGTCCGATAAAATTCAGCACGGTGCTTACCGCAGTTGAAACAAGGTAGGCAAACAGAAAAGAATGGCACCTGCCGAGAACAAAGCTGTTGGCAAACGTATTGGCGGCTGCGGTACAGGCATAAAGTAAGCAGTACATACAGGCCTCCCTCCACGCACGCCTCTTGCTCCGAAAGGTCCAATATTTGTTTATAAAAAAACCCGTCACGGTGCCGCACACATAGGCAAGTGCCTTCGCACTGGCGACAGGAATGAATGCAAACAGGAGTCGGTAGGCCAGAAAATCCACGCAGACCACGACGCACCCGCATACGAGGAACCTGATGCATTCCCGAAAGTCAAGCCTGTTCGCCATAGATTTCCTTTTCCAGAGCCTCCATCGAGGTAAACAGGGTGCCTTTCATGCCGAACCTGCGCGGCGCATCGACATCCTTCTCCCTGCTGTCACCAACAAAAAGGCACTCTGTCTTTTTCAAGTCAGGCAACATATTCCACATTTTTTCAAACAACAGCGAATACATCTTTTCCGACGGTTTTTCCGCCCCCGCCTCCTCGCTCGTCACCAGCACGTCGATATACGGCACGAGGCCGAGAGCGCGGATTTTGCGGTGCTGTATATGCGCGGTGAGGTCGGTGCACATCGCAATTTTTATCCCGTCCGCCCGGAGCCGTCTCAGCAACGCAAGCGTACCGTCCCGAAGCCTCATGCCCGAAAGCATGGTGCCCCAGTAGCAGTCATACATTTCGAGCGCGCCGTCAACCGGATTCCTGCCCAGCCGTTCGAGAAACTTCTGGCAATAGAGCATGCGGTTATGGCTTGCCCCTGTGTTCCCCAATAAAGCCTTTGTCTGTTCTTTCGCCCATGCGAACGCACAATCGAATTCAGCCCTCGTTATGCCGAATTTCCCGCAGGCAAACGTACAGAGCCTTTCCATGGCAATCCCGTTGTTCTGCCCGTAGTCATAGAGCGTGTCGTCAAGGTCAAATATAACGGCCCTGTACATAAATTTCTTTGAGACTTCTATATCTTCTGATTTTTTATTCTGCGGATATAACGGAAACAGTTTTTACTCAACTATTGTCATTCTGATTTTCAAATCGCTTATAATAGCTTCTCAATCCGTCAATGTGTTCTATGAGGTTGTCGTTTATTTTCATTCCCATCGAATCAACAATGAAATCAATTCCTTCCACTCGGGCAAGTTTTGCCGCCGGAACAAAATCGCTGTCGCCAGAAATCAAAACAATTTGATCCACAAGTTTTTTGTACGCCAAAGAGGCGATGTCAATTCCAATCTTCATGTCAACGCCTTTTTGGCGCATATTCAAGACCAAATCGGATTCTGACAAATCTTCAATTTTCAAACTCCACCTGCAAAGTTTTTTCACTGTGTCAGATGAAAAAACATAATTCATTTCTTCATCTGCAAAAAAGCCCATCCGCAACGCCACTTTTCTCCTTTGCTTGAGAGTATTCAAAAAAGAATTCATCCACGTATAGGTTGCGGATTTTGAAAAATCGAAATTCTTTTGAGTCAATGGATTATAAACCGTCTTTTTCAGCGGCTCGCAGTCATAATAGAATATCCTATACAGCTCGTTGTACTGGAATGCCTTTTTTATTCCATCAACAACATAAGTATCCCTGTCCTTCAAATGAAAACGACAATACTTTATAAGTTCGTCACACCTCTGCTCCGGGCTTTTTTCACCCCAAAGATGCTTGGATACTTTTCTATAAAATCCGCCGTCAACTAAAACTGCGACTTTTTTCATAAACCCCTCTCAAAAAAAAATAGGCCGTGTAATCTGGACGCTTCCCCTATAGCGGGAGGTCTTTTCATTACCAGCCTGTTTAATCATGGCTCAACCATGTATATTTAGCATACACTTGATAGGCACGATTGTCAAGATGGCAAAACCATATTTTCTTTCATTTGTTTTCTCCAGAATCAAATTTCCCCATCTTCTCATTAATCATCATCAGTATTACAAGGCCGATAACCGACTGCATATCAGTCTGGGGCGCTATCGGCTGGTTTAAGATATATTCCAGTTCGGGAACCACGGCGAACGCAATATCCGCAACCGGCAGGCTGCTGCTTTCCAAGCACCCCTCGAAAACCAGGGACTGGCTGGCCATGTCCGCGTCAAATTCGTACGCAATGCCTATTCCATATTTCTTAAGCTCGGAAACGAGCGGCCCAAAGTCCACCTCGTTTGAGGCTGTGATTTTCAGGGACAGGCGCGGCTCATAATCTTTTACCGTGCCGCCGGCAAGGTTCCTGTCAAAGTAACGGATGATCAGGTCGGCATGTCCTTTCTGCGGCTCAATGTATTTGTGGAAGTCGGGCATGCGCCCCTCAATCTGGCCCACCACGTCTTCGAGCGGATGCCCCCGCCTGTACACGTCGCGCCTGATCTTCCAGAAACGGCGCAGCCCCTCGTCTATATCCATGTAGATTTTCAAATCCTCAAGCCGCCTGAGCTGCGGCAGGTACAGCGAATGCAGGCCGACGACAAGGATATACGGCCGTGGCAGCACTTTGTACGGCCCGTCAAACCGCCCCCTCGCATGGTTGTATTCCGTGCGGAGCACGGATCTGCCCGCCCGCAGCCGCGCTATGTCGTCCGCCTGGCGGTACAGGTAATTTGCAACGGGGTTGAGGTGCGTGTAGGACTTCCAGTTTTCGTCCGACCGGTCCCACTTGTGGTCGCCGTCACATTCCAGGGCAAGGATGTTGTTGCCGCCCAAAAAGTTTTTGAAAATGCTTACGAGCGTTGACTTTCCGCTGCCGGAGTCACCGCTTATCCCTATGATGAACGGGGCATCCTGCCGCCTGTACAGGCTGTTGCCCCTGAGCGCCACGCAGTAGATATAATAGACGACATAGGCATGGACCGCGAAAAGCATGGTGAAGCAGGTGTTTTTGAATGCGACGCTGCCTGCCTTCAAGCAATCAAGGCTTTTTCCGCAAAAGGAGAGGTCGGTAAGCGGTGTATCATGGGCAAAGACAAAGTAGAAGGCATACAGGGCGTTCAGAAGCGAAAAAATCAGGAAATTTATCCTTCTGTTCGACGGTATGTCTATATAGAAGACGACAAGGAACGGCAGGACCCACAGGTACCAGCCCGGCATGGGCGGGACAAGGATCAGGAATACGGAAAAAAGGATTGCCGAAAACCCGAAGAAAAGCTCCCTGTTCACCCTGGCCACGACGACCATCCTCAGATAGATGAGGATGACCGCGAGGACCGGGATGTAGATCCGGAGCGAGGCGAAATCCAGGGACACCTGCGTCAGGACGGCCTGCTCCCGGTTGAAAAGGACATTTTTCACAAAGCCCCCGCTCCAGAACGGGGCGGCAGCAGCGGCAGCCCCCAGGGCGGGGATAAAAAGCCCGTACACCAATGCCTTCCTCCAGCCGTCCCTTTTTTCCCTGAAAATAAAAAACAGGGGCAGTACGGCAAGGATGTGGAATTTCGTGCACAGCGCGGCAGTAACCAGGAGCGAGGAGGCAATGTCCCGGTGCCTGTTCCTTGAAAGCATGAAATAAACCGAGCCTGTAAGGAGCGCGGTCGGAATAATGTCAAGCTGGCCGTGCATGTAGCCTGAATAAAGCAGTATCGGCGAGCAGAAGTATATCGCGGTAACCTGCCTCTTTTTGCGCGGGAACATCTTTGCCAGGAACACAAAGCACAGGATGTCGAATGCAAAGACGGGCATCTTAAAAAGCGCGTTTGCAAGGAATGTGCCGGCGCCGAAAGGAATTGAAAGGAGACCTCCAACTGACTCGATGAAAAGCATAAGCGACGGATAGGGGAACATCTGTGTCTGGGCAAAAAGCTCATAGGGATTTCCCCCTGTCTTTATCCAGCCGCAGACAAACGGCATGAAAAGGGCATCCTGATAGTCCGAAGAGAAAAGCCCGGCAAGAATGAACTTGGCGACGAGGATGGTTCCGAAGCAGAGGATGAATTTGTGCCTCCCTGCTGAACCTATAAAATTCACCCCTTATGCCCCCAAAAATCTTTTGTCAGCGACAAAGCGCGCCCAGTACCTTATCGTCGCCTGGTATTCCTCGTAATCTTTCGGAGTCCCCCAGCAGATGTAGCGGTCGATTTCAAAAACCCGTGCCTTTAACCCAAGCTCCAGGATATGCTTCGCAACCTGGTCCACATAAAATTCATTATTTATGCGGTCATTTTCCTTTATCATTCTTTCCGCCGCACGGACGAAATCAGAGCCGTGCCTGAACCAGAAAGTGGCAACCACGGCGTGGTCCTCCAGAGGATTGTCCGAGACGGCCTTTTTGATGGAAGTGCCCGTGATGTTGTTGCCAGCGTCAACGCGCATCCAGCCGTAGGCATCCGGGTTTTCAAGGACGGCCTCGTTGTGGCGGTATGTGAACACAAGGCAGTCCGCCTTCTTCTTTTCTTTCCCGAACTTCCGCTCGTCAAATACCATGCCGTTGTCGCAGCCCGCAATCAAAAGCTCTTCATCATTGTTGATTTTGTCTTTCGCAAGGAGGCAGGTGCAGGCCTGCCCCTCGGTAAGGTTTTCAACGGTGATGAACGAGGCGGCAGGAAAATGTTTTTTTATTGCGTCCTCAACTCCGCCAGCCTTGTGGAAGGCGCGGTCTATAAACGTGACATTTGCCCCATTTTTTTCTACCCCGGGCAAATCGCCGGCCGCGCAGACAACCATGGGAAGTTCTTTTCCGCTCCTTCTGTCTATAGTCGGAATCGCGGGTTTTGAAATTCTGTATCCCTCATCGGCGAATCTTTTTCCTGCCCCCGCCATCGGTATAATTATGTTCATTTACCTGCCCTCCTGATTATCCCATTTCCGTATGCACCCCGTCCAGAAAAGATATTCCTCCATGTCTTCCGGGGTCCCCCACTGGCAGAACTGCTCAACGTTCGCGGGGACCCAGACCTTGAGGCCGTCCCTGGCCATGAAGTTATAAGGAAGGCTGGCATAAAATTCACCGTTGAGCATTTCGCCTGAGTCCACAAGCTTCCGGCAGTATTTTTTCAGCAGCGCCCCGGTCTTGAAATAATAAACGCCCGGCGAATGGCAGGTTTTCGTCTTGTCCTCCGTCCATGAAAACTTTTCGCGGATTTCCACCAGGTTTTCGTCTGCGTCGACTTTGCAGGAGGCGTATACATTCTTTTTTGGCAGGAGGTGCGGGTGGAACCCCGTGTAGCAGGGAACGCATCCCTCGCACCCGCGTTCACGGGCATCGGCCTTGAACTTTTCCCAATCCCATGTCATGTAAAAGTCACAGTAATTTATGACTGCGGCATCATCATCGTCAATTTCTGACGACGTGCGGAGCACGTCAAAAACGGGGCCCTTCTTCACCCAGCCGTCAATCGCAAAAATACGCGCCGACGGAGCGATTTTTCTCAGCCGCCCTTCCATATCTGGAACAGATTCAAGATGTTCCTTCCGGCAGACAAAAAGGATATTCTTTTCGCCGGGATACATTCCTTCTGTTATCCATTGGATTATCGGCTTTCCCTGCACCTGGATGAAAGGCTTCAAATCCTTATATCCTGCCGCAACGAAGCGGGAGCCGTAGCCCGTCATTGGTATTATAATCTGCATTTTTTGTTCCTATTTGATATTCCGGCGGTATTTTTCCGCATCCCAGTCCAGAAGGAAATCCTGCTCCGAA
Organism: uncultured Treponema sp.; assembly: GCA_937885235.1. Lineage (GTDB taxonomy): Bacteria > Spirochaetota > Spirochaetia > Treponematales > Treponemataceae > Treponema_D. The sequence continues at coordinate 9,451 of CAKZZK010000316.1, read as the reverse complement.
TCAGGAAGCATATACATGGAAGATTTTTTGTTCGCGAGGGCGACCCGGGCACTGAACGCCAGAACACTTTCTATATCCTTTGCCTTTTTAACATTGTCTGCCAGAATATAGGCATTGTTCCTGTATGAGATGATCACAGGGTTTCCGTGCCTTTTAATATGGTTTATAAAATTTAATTCTGAGAAAGCATCATCAAGGACAAGTGCCTTTTTCCCGCAATATACAAGGCAGTCCGGACAGAACTGGTAATCCCACAATTCAGAACCAAAAGTTTCAAGCCCTTTGACTACATCATAATGCTGGGAAAGGAAGGCTATCTTGTCTTTGAGCCCGGGTACTTTGCTTGAGACATCATAAATCTTTGTGGCGGCATGGTATCGCTGCATATCCGCTTCAAGATTATTCTCGATGATGCGGAGCACGGATTCCGTTCTTTCCTTTACAAACTCCGCAGACTCCCCGCTTACGACAAGCCCGTGATTCTGCAGGAATATTATATCCGGTGTCCTTCCAAATTCCTTGAATGCCTTGAAATATTCAGCGGCAAGCCTTATTCCCGGCGTGGCATATTTTACAAACAGTGCGTCTGGAAATAATTCCTGAAGTGTCCTCCATCCGTTATCCGTGGAGGCAAGGATGTTCACCACAGTCGGATGTGTATGCAGCGTATATTTTTGGGTGATTGAATGGAGGAAAACTTCGATGGAAGGCCGGCTGCCGGAAATCAAGCACTCTGAAACCAATTGTTTTTCAGCTTCCTGCGTTATTTCCGGATTATCCTTTGAAAAATAATCAACTATAATTTTCGGATTTACCTTGCACCAGCCATTTGTTTCACCTACCTCGGAAAGCTGGCAGCCGGATGCCTTTATATACATTTCCTGGTCTGATACTTTGCCAGAGGTGTTTCCGCCGCCAGCCTGGACAAGGTCTTCCCGCATTCCTGAGTAGCGGGAAATGTAAATAAAATCATGAATTACATCCATAAAAAATATTCCTTGTTATTCTTTACAAGAACCATGTTTAAAATAGGAATTAAGACTAGATGGAAGATTTGAGCAACATCTCATTTTTAAAACCTATTCACACACTCAATCACATACCGAACCTGCTCATCCGTCAGGCACGGACTCATCGGCAGACTCAATTCCTGTGCATGAATCCGCTCTGTAACAGGCAGGCTTAGTTCATTCCATTCCTTATAGCATTCCTGCTTATGTGGCGGAATGGGGTAATGAATATTTGTGCCAACACCCTTTGATTCAAGATATTTCTGCAATTCATCACGCTGCTCACAAAGAATTGTAAAGATATGGAATACGTGCTTATTCCAATCTGTTACTTTTGGCAAAGTGATTTTTTTATTTTTGATACCTTCGATATATCGGCGGGCAACTGATTTTCGTAAAGCAACATCTTCATCAAGATGCTTTAATTTAACATCAAGAATAGCTGCCTGAATTTCATCTAAGCGGCTGTTTCGTCCTGTATACTGGAACACATATTTTTTTGCACTTCCATAATTTGCAAGACTTCTTATTACTTTTGCAAGACTCTCATCATTTGTTGTAACTGTTCCTGCATCACCCAATGCACCAAGATTTTTTCCAGGGTAAAAGCTGTGCCCCGCTGCATCACCAAGAGCACCGGTTTTTGTACCGTTGAACACACAACCATGAGCCTGAGCGTTATCTTCGATTAGTTTAAGATTGTATTTCTTACACAACTCTCCTATTTTATCTGTATACGCACACTGCCCATAAAGATGAACGATTGTGATAGCCTTTGTTTTTGAAGTAATTCGTTCTTCAAGCAGTCTGTCATCTATCTGGAATGTATCAATATTTGGCTCTACAAGAATAGGAACAAGATCATTTTCTGTAATCGCAAGAATTGTCGCAATATAAGTGTTAGCAGGAACAATTACCTCATCACCTTGCTTCATCATTCCAAGTTCGATATATGCACGGAAAATCCATATAAGTGCGTCCAGACCATTTGCACAACCTACACAATATTTTGTTCCAATATAGTTAGCATAATCTGCTTCGAATTTTTCGTTTTCTTTTCCCTGAAGATACCAACCGCTGTCGATTACACGAAGTGCTACCTCGTGAATTTCGTTCGCATATTTTGCAGTCACATCTTTTAATGATAAGAATGGTACTTGCAACATCTTTCTCCTTGTTTAAAAAATTATTTCTAATCATTTTCTTCAATAATTTTTTTCAATTTCTTTTCTGTAGTTATATACAAATTTCCAAAGCGATACTTATCTTCGCCTTTATATTTTGAAATCTTTTCTAGATATAAACGAAGCGATGAAAGCACATTTTTTCTATTCTTTATAGAAAGCAGCATAAAGCATTTGTCGTAAAAAGCAAGCATATCTTCAATTCTGTGCAGAGCATAACTATCCATTTCAACATGCTTTAAAATTGAATCGGCTTTTTGAAAACACGAGAATTTATCACTTTCAACAGTTCTCACCTGTGCATTCAACAAATACAGCCTTGATTGTTGATTATCTATTTTTGCAACATCATATTCATATTTATGTTCTGCGACAGAATATGAAGTGTCCAAGAGTTTTTGGGCATCATCATACAGTTTATTCCACATCATTTTTGCCATGGCATATTGCATCCAGTAATTTGGATCATTTTTTAACCATGGTAAAATTGTTTTTAGCTGCTCATAATAATCAAGCAACATTAGCTTTCTATTATCATCTGGCAATAAGCCCGAAACAACATGAAAACGAAGTGCTGAACGGAATATAGCATTTTGAAAATAATCTCTATCTGCATAGTTATTGAATTTTTTTACAATAAAATAAAGCCGTTCAATAATTTTCTCACCACTTATAAGATTACTTGACATAAAATACTTCGCAAATACATCTGAAACTTCAACATAGTCATTGCGAAGTGTAAAAATCTGAGAAAAATTTTCATTGTTTGATAGCAAAGGACTATAAATCAAATCTGAATCTGAAAGTTCATAAACAAGATTAAAATATGGCTTTATACCTATTATGCGAAGATAACAAACAGCAAATACAAAATTCTGATATTTTTCCTCAGTTAAAAAAGCTTTGCATAATTTATTTATCTTGTCGGTTATAACAGGTGATTTTAGTAATTTTAAAAGAATAGTTGAAAATTGAATATGATTGTTATCATCCTCAAAAAATCTCTTTTTCGTATCAATACTAGTTCCTGCCAAACTTCCCCAAAGTCCGATAAAATCTAAAATGTCATTAAACGATAGAAACTCAAATTCGGAAAGGTTATCAATAGGTACAGGAGCAAAATCAAAAATTTCTTCTTGAAAAACATCGCCATACCATTTTTTAATCACCTCAGTTCTATCTGCACAAATAAGATAAACATTTGCAGGCTGCAAAAAAGCAAAATTTTTGAAAAAATCTTTTTTTGACATGCAATCATCAACAATAATGTATTTGACTGTTTCAGATGACTGAGAAAGTATTTTTAATTCTTCGAAATAGTCGATATTAGAGTCAGAAAGGAAATATACCTCTTTTGCCTGCTGAAAGAGTTCTGTAGCAATCTGCCATAAAAGACAGGTTTTTCCGTTTCCATAATTGCTCAAAAGAAGAACATGCCGATTATCAGAAATTCGATCCATAACATCTGATATAATTTCTTTTCTATGAACTGCAAAATGCTGATTACTATTCACACTTAGCAATATCGATGCGGCAAGGGATTCTTGATTTTTTCCATATAACAAAAAAGTTTGTATATCATTATCACGAATATCATCTTTCAAAACATCTTCAGAATAAGATGCAAAACCTTTCATCATTTTTGGAGATGTTGAAAAAGAAGAAGCTTTGTTTTTTATGAGTTCTGCAAATCCATGTTTCTCTATTGAAAGTATTTTTCCATATTTTTCAAATCGAAATTGATTTTTAGGAGAAACATTTTTTTCCGTTATAAAATATGTTTTATTTCTTAATTTTTCATTTTCATGCAATAACTTTTCAATATCCATATCATATAATGAATAGCCAACAAAAACCACCGCAGAGCATTTATCTAAATCTTGATTAAAAAAATATCTCCAATTAGGAGAATCTGATAAATCAGAATCAACATAAGAAGAATTCGAAAGTTTAAAAGATGTATTCAAACTTTCTTCAGATAGATTATCAATGAAACCATTCAAATGAATAATAGGATTTTCATACTTTATATATTTTGAAACTTCTGCATCTATACTTATTGTTTGATATTTCTTGTGATTATTTGTGAGACCGATTTCAAGACCTCGATCATAATTAGTTGTATAAATGCGTCGCCACTTTACAGAACAAATTAAATCTGTATCAGACTTTTCTTCACCAACAGATTGTATAATATAACATTCTTTCAATAAGTTTATTAACTCTGTTATACGTTTTTTAGATATACAAACATCAGATGAATATTTTAAATCATCATCAGATTCAATTTCTGCAATCTTGCAAATCTCTTTTGATAAATCGGAAGCTCGTAACGGATGTTTTCCATTTAAAGAAACTAAGTCAAGAGAAAAGCCTGCGCCTGTAAATAAGATTGCATTTCCTGTAGAGATTTTTGTTAACAATTCTTTTTCTACATCATCAATCACAATACCCGTCTCCAATGTTTATATATCAATACTTCCACTGTTATTGATTCAGATTATTTCTGCACTTAGAACTTCTAATGACTCAATGGAAATACCATTCCAATGCTTTTTACTTCTAAAACCGTAGTTTACAGCCTTAAAATCACAACCAGCAATCTGTGCTGCTTTATAATCCGATTCCGTATCACCTATAAAGCAATCTACTCCGTATTTTTGCAATTTATCAGCCTTTAATGCCGGAGTTTCACTACAAGTATCAACAATGGAAATATCAGCAAAATATTGAGCAATACCAAGCTGTTTAATTTGTTTATATGCATTATCTTTATTATTTCTTGCCGTAATAAGAAACAAGTCATTATCTTTACTTAAATTACTAAGTATTTCTTCCACATCCGGATAAAGAGAATCACTCTTCAAACATTCTGAATTCTCAATCAAAGAAATCCAGTCTGAATTGATTTCTTTTGCTTTATCTTCTGAAATGCCTTTTGATAAAAGCCAGTCTATATTATTATGTCCATCTGATTTGAAAGAAACTAAATCGGATGTATCTAGTTCAATACCATATTTTCCCAAAACATCAGCCATCACAATTTCATGTCTTTTTCTAGAATCAAGCAATGTTCCATCCAAATCAAAGGCGATTCTTTTCTTTACAACTTTTGTTATAGAATCTTCATAATGACGGACTATATATTGCTCAGGGACTGTTTTATTCACAGATGAAAGTATTGTTGCTTCATCTCTTCCAAGCATTATATTTGCGAGAGCTGAAATTTCATCCCATCCCGCTGCATAAGATAAGCTCATCCCGCCAGCAGTTCGTAAATTCAAATCAGTGCAGACATATTCGCCCTTCTGATTTTTCATAAATTGCATATTGAAAATATGCGGAAGTGACGAGTTTTCAGCCAGCCTATATGCATATTGTTCCAGTTCTTTGTCTTGAAAAATCCTAGTTTTTGTGCATACCCCTGATTTACTTGCTATACGTTCTCTTACGACAGAATAAATTTTTTCATTATACAAAAAACATTCAAGTGTATATTCCGGCTCAAAACATAATTCTTGAATTATATTTTTTGCACAATCCTCATTTGATTTTTTTATTTCAGCACCAATTTTTTTATGAATACCTGTAGAACCAACTCCATGGACAGGCTTTACAAAATATTCTGTTTCATTTTCTACAGAATCATTTGTAAACCTCTTAGGAACCGGAATTCCAATTAATTCTAAAAAGTTGTTTGTACGTTCTTTATCATGATAAAAATCTAGAGAACTACTAATTGCTAATGATTTTACTCCAAGTTCTTTTAAATTCTGATTATCGCAAGGAAACAAAAACTGGTCATTGTCAAAACTGGGCAAAATAAAATCAATTTTTTCTTTTTTGCATACTTCTAATACAAACGAATAATAATTTTCATCTGATGAAAATGGTGATTGATAAAACTCATCAAGACAGTCACAAGTAGGAATAAGCCATTTTTTGTTTATGTCACATCCAACAATGTAAAAATCATTGCAGAATTTGCTTTTTAATATTTTCGCAATATGAAAGCAGGCGTTTGTTCCGCAGGAAAGAAGAAGCAGTTTTTTCATGATACAGCCCCCTTCACATAAAAAAAGGAAGTGTCGCTGTACAACCAGAAAGACAATGCATCAGTTTTCTTCCTTCAATGATTTCAAGAAATCATCATAATTTCTGATATATTCTTTCTCATCGTAGTATTCGCTTGCCAAAACCACGAGCTTGCAGCCGTAAGAAAAATCGTGCATCTCTCGCCATATATTTCTGCCGATATACAGCCCGACATCAGGACGGTTTAACAAAACCTGCTCACGTTTTTCACCATCATCAAGAATAAAACGGCAAGCACCATCCATTGCAATAATTATCTGCTCAAGATTTTTGTGGGCGTGAAATCCGCGTGATTCATTAGGCAAGGTATCAAACATGTAATAAATACGCTTGATTTCAAAAGGAACATTTTTCATTCCTTCCAATGAAACGAGTTTTCCACGGCGGTCACCGTGGACTTGCATGTCAATGAGTTTGTAATTCATAGAAATTTCATCAGATTTGATATGGGAAACCTCTTTCAGAAAGATTGATTTCCAACTCTTCTCCAGTAACCCAGATTTGTTTTCCACATTTTGTTCCGTAAACATGAATTAAAAAGCATTTTTTATTACCTACACACTATAGCTCAAACGTCAATAGCAGAGAGCAGTACGAAATGAAAATGCAACGTGTTTTTTTTCGTCCGACGAATCAAAGCCACCTACAAGGATTCTGTCATGAAGCCAGAATTCATTGTTGACGAAAACTCAATCCAAGTCTTGCTTCCAGTACTTTCCGCAAAAGAAGCGATTTCTGAAACAGAGCAGAAAGTCATTTCCGTCCTGTCAGAAAACAGGCTTCTTTCTTCAAGCGAAATTGCCGCCACGACAGGATTTTCAAAAGACAAGGTTATCCGAACGATGTCCTCCCTTGCAAAGAAGGGCTTTGTCCAAATAACGGGAAATGGCCGCAGTACAAAATATGCACTTAAGAAGTAAGGTACTCCAGTCATCGCTGTCATCAGAAAGTCATATTACCGTCAGCAGCAAAATACTTCGTTTCCGCATCAAACCCCGGATGCCTCCCGTCCTTCTCCGACAGAATCGGCGTAATTCCCGGTGCGACGGTCTCCCAGTCTATTCCCAGCATCGGGTCATTCCACATCAGCCCGCCCTCCCCCTGCGGGTCATAGAAATCCGTGCACTTATACGCAAACACCGCCGTATCGCTCAGCACGAGGAAGCCGTGCGCGAAGCCCTCGGGTATATAGAACTGGTTCTGCCTTTCCGAGTCCAGCACCACGCCGTACCACTTACCGAAGGTCGCCGAGCTGTTGCGCAAATCAACAGCCACGTCATACACGCGTCCGCTGACCGCCCGCACAAGCTTCCCCTGCGGGTGCCTCGTCTGGAAGTGCAGACCACGCAACACGCCCTTTGTTGAACAGCTCTGGTTGTCCTGTACGAACTTCATCGCCAGCCCAGCCTCGACAAAATCCTTCTCGCTGTACACCTCGAAGAAATATCCCCGCGCGTCGCCGTATACCTTCGGCTGTATCTCGTACAGGCCCGCTATTTCAGTTCCTTCTATAAAGCACTTCTTGAACTCAAACGCCATATTCTTTTCCCCTGCCATGCGATTACATCACCGCGAAATCAAATCCGTTCGCCCCGCACACGGGATGCCATACCAGCTCCAATGCGTGCTGCAGTGTGTGCTCCACCTGCCCCATCTCGTCGGGGAAGTCAGACGCGGAAAAACTATATGCGAAGACCTGCCTCACCGCCTCTGTCCTCGCTATGAACATCGTCCCTATCGGGAACTCATAATCGCGCAGGCGGAATGCATCAGGCTTCACGTCGAACAGGGAAAGGCAGTCTCCCGTTGCCGCATCATTCCACTCATCCGTCTTTGCCACGGCATAACAGCCCCTTCTTTTTTTAGGGATATGGGGGAGAAGCAGCCCGCACTCTGGATGTGCATCTAAAAATGCAACTGCCTCATCAAAGGCACTGCCATCGCCAATAAGGATTTCAAGCAGGCTTTTCCGCCAGTAATCCCCCAGATCTGTATGCAGGGATTTCTTCGTGTGGAAATGGGCGGCATATTCATAGCCGTCATATATACCGTGGAGCTGCGCGAGGAAGGGGTACACGTCGCGCCCCCTGTTCTCAAACACCTGCACTGTAATCCGGGGATTTCCAGAGAGCAGATGCTCCCTGAAAAAAGCCTCTATAAATGATTTCTTTCCTTCCGTATCCGTTGAAACAAAGAGGTCATAGGGAGCCGAGATTCCTTTCAGGTGCCCGTAGAACTCAGGGAGCAGGTCGGTATAAAAGACATGCACCTGTATTGCCGTCCTGCCCCTGTTTCCGGAAGGAGGGCCGCCTGATGAAAAATCAGCCCTGTGCCGCCTCATAACGGCGAGCGACTCACGCAGGACCTGCCTGTGGAGCCTGAATTCCGCCCTATGCCGCCAACGGTGGAGGACGGGATGGTACAGGGGACCGAACAAAAAAGAAAAGGTTGCACGCAGGGACTGCATTTTCTATATTCCGACAAGGGCACGCTTTTTCTACGGTATTCCCGAATAATTACACCGCCAGTACCTTATTCAGAACACCGGCAGTTCCAATACAGACATGGCACAAAGCGCACAAGGAAAAAGAGGAAGGACGCTTCCCCGCCCCGTTCCGCAATCACAGATATGGCTTAGTAGAAGCTAATGTTTATCGAAGCTATAACGGAATACATTACAGCTTCTAAATACTGTCAGAATTACCAGAGACCTTATTGCATAAGGTCTCTGGTAATTCTGAACAAGTTGTTTTTCCAAAAGCATCGCTTTTGGAAAAACAACTTACAGTACTAAGTATGCGCCGGAGCCTGAAGGCCCCGCCTCATACTTAGTACTGTACCCCCCCCCTATCTTTTGTTAAGTAGTTTTTGCAACTTTTTTCGTTTTTTTTTTCTGGCCATCTTAGGCTTCGGTCCTTGACCGGGGGGCGGGGGGTACATTCCCTCCCTATCTTAGGAATTTTTCATCTTTTTTTATTTTTTTCCGTTCTTTTTTTAAAATCCCTCTTGACTTCCACTCCCCATATCCGCTACGCTGTATCCATAAGGAACGGACATCGGAATTCATTCCTGTCCCGCTGTTCCTATGCCGACTTGTCGGCTTATATTCTAAAGTTTAGGAGTTTATCCAATGGACACAGAGTTTATCTCTCCAGAAGACGA
>CAKZZK010000315.1 GCA_937885235.1 uncultured Treponema sp. | reverse complement strand
CCACTTCTGCGCGGTCTTTACGTCCACGGGCTTTGGGTTCCGCAGCTGGGCATACACGGGAAGCCGCTTGCCGATGGCATCGTCCAGAGCGGCAAGGTCCTTTTCCGCCTTGGCGAGGTCGTCTCCCGCTTTTTTATAGCGTTTTTCATCGCGCTCTGCTATCGGAAGGTTGCCCTGCCGTTCCAGCTCCTTGCGAGCCACGCTTATCTTCGTGCTGAGCTCCTGTACCTGTTGGCGCTCGCTGTCCGTCACGCCGTCAAGACGGAGCGCGGCTTCTGTGCCCAGCTGGTCGAGGAAACCACGGCTCCGCAAGGCTTCCGAATACTCGAAGGCTATCTTTGGTTTTTTGTTGCGGGATTCAAAGTCTACACCATAGTAGTAGATGGGAACAGCTTCTTTCATAAAATTGTCCTTCATAGAAGACAGGTCAACTCGTGCACGCTCCACGGTGTCCATCGCAAGGGAAAGCGTATTGCGGAGAAAAGATTTATCGGAGAGATTAGAGAGGACATAACGCCGTAGTATGGACAGCGACTCTATATATCGGGAAGAATTCTTTATACTACCAAAGGTTTTCTTCCAGTATGAGACGGCGGTTTTGTAATTCCCTTTGTTGTTGTAGACAATTCCGATATTGTTATAGGACATTGCCGTATCGGGGTGCTTCTCGCCAAGTACCTCTACATCGATTGCCAGTGCTTTCCCATAATACGCCAATTCCTTGTCGTAATCTCCAATATTATAATATATTGAAGCAATTGTATCATAGGTTTTACCCGCATCGTCCTGTTCTGGCAATAACTTTTCCTGTATACGGGCAACATCTTCATAATATCGGATGGCATTGCTGTAATCAGCAAGGGCAGAATACGTATTGCCAATATTATTGTAGACAATCAACGTGTTAAAATCTTCTTTTCCGTATGCTTTCTCATAAATAGTTTTTGCCAGCTCATAATAGGTGAGCGCCCCTGCATAATCGCCTTTAGAATAATGGGCATTGGCAACATTGTTATATGCAAATGCAGTTGCCGGGGCATCCTCTCCGTAGGTGCTCCTATATATTGCCAGAGCTTTCTCGTAATAAGCTAAGGCTGTATCATTATCTTGGACATTGTAATAGTAGACATTTCCTAAACTGGCGTATGTATTAGCCACGGCTACTGATTGCGTTCCATATATGGCTTCTTCCAGGCTGACAGCTTTTTTATAATGGCTTATGCCCTCATCGATTTCATTCAGATTTATATACGTATAGCCAAGCCATTCTTCTATATTTGCCATAGCCTGCTCATCTTTGGCGGGAGTTTTTTCAAGGATTTTTAAAGCCCTGTTTAAATGGGGCAAGCCTTCCTCATATTTCCCTGAATTGACAAGCAACGCTCCTTTCCGGCGCTCCGTCATGAAAAAAACATAGTCATCGGGGGAATGAGCAGATTGTAGTTCAGTTTCCAATGATTCTATATATTCCAGTGTGCAGTCGGAGTTAAAATCGTTTACATAGTCGAGCTTCTCCTGTAGCTGCAGGGACAGTGCAGCGGAGCCATCGCTTTGCGGGAATATAGCTGAATTAAAAATTAAAGTGAAAAATATTACGATAATAAAAAAATTCTTGCGCATTAACAATACCTTCGATAGAGTATGAATAAAAAATGCACTTCCGGCATAGAACCAAGCCAAAAGTGCAAAAAAAGAATTCTTTAGCATCTACTTTTTATAAGAAGCTATAATCCTCACTAAATTCTTCCTTATAGACATCTTAATACTGTTCCATACCAAAATCTCATTAGGAGAAGTCAAAGATGGATTCTCTTCATAATCAAAGGGAACGAAATAAGCTGAGGTATCACCAGACGTTAAAAAATTTGGCTCGTATTTTCCTAGAATTCCTTGCTGATAAAGAGATGGTATTTCCTGCGGATATTTTTGTATGAGGTTTTTATCAATCATATATATATATGGCAATACACATGTTTTTGTACATCGCGGTACAGAAAATTTTCCATTTATACAATTTATACAGCTTATCCACTCAAAATACAATTGATCAAAAAAGTTGGAGTCAAATATTTGTTTAACAGCGTTAAGGTTTCCAACCATAATATCAGCTTCAAATTGACCTACAGTAATAGCCAATACTCGCAACAAGAGACATTCAATTGAAACAAAATTCGGTATTTTAAACAAATTCCAAAAACAGTGTTTTTGGTTATAAGGTATATTACAAGCAGTATACTTTTGGACTTCTGCAAAAAAAGTAGCGAATGGAATCGGGTTATAAGCATTACCATTATAAGTAATTTGTACTTTGCTGCTGTCCAATTCCACATGCAAAGTATGCTTACTGCCATTTTGATATAGCGAAATCTCAAAAATTACAGGATTCATTTAATATTCTCCTCCATAAAATTCTATATAAATCCCCACAGCCCGCAATGCAGATTGTGGGGAATCCAATTCTAGTTCGTGTAGAGCTCGAAGCAGCCGTCCCAGCGGGAAGTGTTCTTTATCACGATGGTAAACTTGCCCGTCCAACGCGGTACAAAGTTGACATACGCACCCACATTGTATGAAGTATCTTTCTCAATGAGGTGGTCATACTCATCGTATACATACAAATCCAAATCACGCCCATCGAGGGAATAAACCGCTATCTCTGCGAGCTGCCCAGCATAGAAGGGAACCGAGTAGCTTATGGTTCCATTATTGCCGTATACAAAATCGGTATCATATTTTGCCCCGCCGACGGCCCCTCGGGTGCCTTTCTTGATGGACTTCTGCACCTCGTTTGCCCACTTGGTGAGCGTCTTGTCGTTCTTTGCAAGGGCTTTGCCGTCTGCAAGCAGCTGCTCGGCAGTATAGCCCTTGGTGCTGGGGGTCTTGCCCGGCTCTGCGGGCTCACCGCTTGCAACGCCCTCCACGCCCAGAGACTGCACCTTCACCTGCGCGAGTATCTCGGCGGCTTCGATGAGGGCGGAGGCAGAGTCCGTGGCATAGCCGTAGTCGGCAAGGCTTTTTGCCACCTGAATGGCGCGGATGTCCTCGGATACGGCTCCCTTCAACTCGGGCTTTTCTTCTTCGGTGCCCTGAGCGATGGCGAATGCTGTGCCTACAAGGCAGAGCATAATCACGGTCATAATTTTTTTCATGATATTCCTCCATGAAATATTGTACGGAATAACATCCCTGCCCCTAGACGGGCAGGGACAACGGCGCATATCAGCATCTCCTGCGGCGACAGGCGCGCGCCAGGACTGCTGCCACTAATTCGTATAGAGCGCGAAGTCGCCCTTCCTGCGGGAAGTGTTCGTTATGACGATTGAGTACACTTCCGTCTTTTCCGGCATAAAGTTCACGTAAGCGACTTCCCTGCCGGACGGCTTCTCATGGACAAGTCTGCCCTCCTCGTCATAAATAGAGAGAATCAGATTGCAGTTGTCCAGGGAGGCGATGGCGACCTCCGCGGGTGCCTTTCTTCAAGGATTTCTGCACTTCGCCCGCCCACTTGCTGAGCGTCTTGTCGTTTTTTGCAAGGGCTTTGCCGTCGGCAAGCAGCTGCTCGGCGGTAAAGCCCTTGGGGTTCTGCGCTTTTTGCCCGTCGTCCGTGCCGGAAGCAATGCCCTTTGCTTCCAGCGGGCGCAGCTGCACCTGCGAGAGGATGTCGGCAGCCTCTATAAGTGCGGCGGCGGACTCCGTGGCATAGCCGTAGTCGGCTAGCTCGGTAGCCACGCGGATGGCGCGGAAGTTTTCAGAGATCTCCTGTGCAAAGAGGCAGGCTGTGCTGACGAGGCAGAGAGCCAAAGCCAAAATCGTCTTTTTCATGCTTGTTCCTCCTGAACAATTGGTATGGAATATTGCATGGGGTGTGGCAAAGCCGCCGCTCCCCGTAATGCCGTGGGTGGTGGAAAATAAAAAAGGGCGCAGTAACCCCTGAAAAGGCATACTGCACCCCTGTGTGTGAGTATATATTATAGAAGAAATTGTTTAGGACGGAATTATCGCATGAGCTGAGCTGATGCAATGAATTTTTCAATTTTTTTGTTGCCCATGCTCATCTTTTGCCAGCTCCTTGCGTTAAAATTCACTGTCAGGGAGTATTTTATCATTGAGCACTTGTTCTGTCAATCAGATATATTGCGGGCAAGCAACAAAAACTGCGGACGGCGACTACGAGCGCGTCACACACCGTCCACGAGCTCATCACTCACCGTCCACGAGACCGTCACTCACCGACCACGAGGCCGTCACTCACCGTCCACGAGACCGTCACTCACCGTCCACGAGACTGTCACACAGCAACAACGAGACTATCCATTTGAACTTGAAGAAATAGAAAGGCTACAGGAGGAGCACGAATGTCCGCACTCAACATTTTTTCCTCCACCCCCTAGACATAATTCTGATTATCTGCTATAGTACCACTCAGCGAAATGGCGTCTTACCCAAGTGGTAAGGGAGTGGTCTGCAAAACCATTATGCAGCGGTCCGATTCCGCTAGACGCCTAGAGCGTGGGTATCCTTTGGATACCCTTTTTTATTTCCAACTTGCCCGCAGTGCTATTCTTCCGCCTTCATCGCAAAGAGCTTTATGCCCTCGCCCAGGAAACGCTCCTTCACCCCCTTTACCACAGCCCGCACCGTCGGGAGCCAGTCATCCTCTATGTAGCTGATGAGGACGAAATTTGTCTCCGGCCAGGTGCCATCGCCGAGCTTGCGGTCGCTGCCGCCGCGCCCGTAGGCAAGGGGCAGGACGGTATAGAGGAAATCAGGAATATACTGTTCCAAAAGCTGTGAAATATCCTCCTCCACAGACTTGTTGGCAATTATCTCTACGCGGTACATCTATTTATCCCCCTTTTCTTCCTGCTCGCGTATGGCTTCCGCGCGGCGCAGGAAAGACGGCTTTTCCTCAAGCTCACGCGCAGCGCCATCGTCCGGTGTAATGCTTTTCGGCAGCTCCACGACGATGCCCTGCGTGTTCTTGCGAGAAAGCCTGCCGAGCAGAGCGAAGACTTTTGTCCGCAGCGACACGAACACCGAATAGAGCACGGGAATAAAGAAGAGCGTGATAAACGTGGAGCTCGTCAGTCCTCCCGCAACAGCAACACCGAGCGGCTGCACCATGCCCGCGCTGCCGCTTGTCGCAAAGCACATGGGCAGCATACCGAGGACAGTGGTGAGCGTCGTCATCAGGACAGGGCGCAGGCGGCTTGTTCCCGCTTCAAGGCACGCCTCCTTTATCTTCATGCCGCGCCGCATGAGCAGGTTTGTGTAATCGACAAGGATGATGCCGTTGTTGACGACTATGCCCACAAGCATGACGATGCCGATGATGCTCATGATGGACACAATCTGCCCCGTAATCTTGTGGATAAAGACAAAGCCTATGACAAGGAACGGAATGGTCGTCAGGTTGATGAACGGCTCAAGGAAGCTTTCATAGGTTGCCGCCATCACGCCAAATACGAGCAGGATAGCCATAATGCCTATCTTGAGGTAAAGCGCCGCCTGCTGCCCCTGATCCTTTGCCGCGCCCTCATAGCTCACGCTCACGCTGTCGGGGATGACGAAAGCGGAGCCTATCATCTCCTTGAGCTCATCCTCCACCACGTTCGCGTTCTTTTCGGAAAGGTTGCTCGCGGTCACGTGCACAATGCGCGTCCTGTTTTCGTGGCGGATGCTCACAGGGCCAAGCCCCTTCTTAACCTCCGCAAAGTTAGCAACGCTCACCATGCCGCTCGAGCCCTGCACAAAGACCTGTTCCAAATCAACCACGCGCTCCCTGTCTTCGGGACGCAGCATAACGTAGACCGAATAGTCTTCGCCCGACTCGCGGTAAGTGGTGGCAGAAACGCCCTGTATGGCGGCGTAGATTTCGTTTGCAACGGCAGTCACGCTCACGCCGAAGGAATACGCCCGCTCGCGGTCAATCACCACCTCTACCTGCGGCAAGCCTTCCGTCGTGTCTACAGACGGCTCGCTGATGTCGGCATTCTGCTTCATCACTTCCGCAATGCGGTTTGCCACATCAAGAGCGTCGTCAAGGCTGGAGCTCCGCACAACCACGTCAAAATCATCGCCCGTCATCTGGGCGCGCATACCGCGGCCAAAGCTAAAGGTCACGTCCGTAAAGTCATTGAAATGGGTGCGCAGCTTGCTCTGTATTGTCTCGGCACTGTCTATCTGCTGGTCGCTGTCCGGCAGGGTAATTTCCAGAGAACCGGAATACGAGCTGCCGCGCCGTCCGCCACCGCCGACGGAAGAGATGATGGTCTTGTAGCCCTTTATCTCCTGAGCGGCAATCTCTTCAAACTGGCTTACAATGGAAGAGGTTTCTTCAAGCGTGGTGCCGGTCGGCAGGCGGATGTTGAGCGTCACGCTGCTGTCTCCGCCGCCCGTCATCATGCTGAAGCGCAGCGTCTTGATGAGCATCAAGGACACAAGAAAAAGGCTTACGCAGATAAGCGTCGTGATAATCCTGTTGTTCAGCGCCGCCTTCAAGACGATGCGGTACACAAAGCGAACCGCGTCCTGACACTTGCCGAAAAGCCCATAGAGCAATTTAAACGGCAGCAAGCGCACGGGCTTTTCCTTGCGGTTGGTGAGCGGGAAGAAGTACCCCGCAAGCACGGGCACAAGGAAGATGGCGACAAAGATGCTGCTCACCAAGGCGATGACTATGGTAAAGATGATGCCCTTGAACATCTGCCCGTAAATGCCCATTTCGGACATAAAGAAAAGGAAGGGCACAAAGACACAGACCGTCGTCAGGTTTCCCGAAAGCACGGACATCATCATCTCGCTGCTGCCGAGCACGGCGGCTATCTTGGGCTTTGTCCCGCGCGAACGGTAGGCATAGATATTGTCTATCATAACGATGGAGGCATCCACTATCATGCCTACGCCCAAAATCAAGCCTGTCAGCGTCATCATGTTCAGCGTAATCCCCGCAAAGTACATGCACAGCAGGGTGATAATCATGGAAAGCGGGATGGATATGCTTATGATGATGGTGCTCTTCATCGAGCAGAGGAAGACGTAGAGCACGATGACCGCGAGGATAAGTCCCTGCACGGCGGACTCAATCAGCGTGTTTATGGTGTCGCGGATGATTTCCGTTGAATCGCTCACTATTTCAAGCGTCACGTCGCTCGGCAGCATTGCCTGGGCTTCAGTTATCTTCTTATAAACAGCGTCCGCCACGGTCACGCTGTTTTCGCCAGACTGCTTGGTGATGGAGATATAGACGCCCGGCTGTCCGTTGATGTACACCTCGCTCGTTGCATCCTGATAGCCCATATAGGCGCGTCCAAGGTCAGAAACCTTGACAGGGTAGCCGTTCACCCGCTGGATAACGGTATCGTTGATTTCCTCAACGCTCTTGAATTCTCCCGTAGTGCGGATGGAATAGTCGGTCTTGTCTTCCGTAATCGTGCCGCCGCCGAGCTCCATGTTCTGGCGGGAAAGCGAGGAAGAAACCGTGGTAAGCGGAATGCCGTAAGCCTGCAGGCGGTTCAAGTCAAGCTCCACGCGCACAATCTTTGTACGTCCGCCCATCACGCTTGCCTCGCCCACGCCGTTTGCCTGTTCCAGAATGTCAGACACGGTGTTTTCCGCAAGCATCTTCAAGTCATCGGCAGAGCGGTTGCCGCGGATTGAAATGCGCATGATAGGCTGAGAGTCCGCGTCCATCTTGAAGATGGTGGGCGTCACATCATCGGGCAGGCGGCGGGTTACGCGGTCAAGCTTGTCGCGCACATCGTTCGTCATCACGTCGAGGTCTGTACCGTAGTTGAATTCGAGGGACACCGTACAGGAGCCTTCTGAGGACGTGGAGGAAATGGACTTCAAGTTGCTCAGGCTCACAAGGGCATCTTCTATCACCGTGGTGACGGATTTTTCCACAGACTCAGGTCCCGCATTCGTATAGGTGGCAGAGACCATGAGGTAGGGCATATCTATATCGGGAATGAGGCTTACCGAGACATTGCCAAGCGTAAAAATGCCGAGAATAGCAAGCAATATAAAGGTGATAAGCACCAGAATGGGATGCTGCAGGGTCTTTTCGCTTATCATCTGTCCGCTCCGATGTCACGCACCGTGCTGCCGTTGCCGAGGACGCGCATTCCTTCCACCACCATCCTGTCGCCGGCATCTACGCCGGTGAGCAGCTGCACCACGTTGTCCACCGATTTTCCGGTAGTCACCTCTCTTTCGGCAACGGTCTGCCCGTCGCCGTTCAACACAAAGACATATTTCTTGCCGCTTCGCTCGATTACCGCAGAGGACGGAATGGTCACCGAGCCATCATACACGTCGGTAAAGAGCTTGACTTTGGCAAACATACCGGCGTTGATGCGGGCATCAGGGCTGTCGAAGGTGAGCGTCACTTCCTTGGTGCGGCTCGCTGTATCGAGCGCGGGAGCCTGCCTGATGATGTGCGCCTTGAACACATCTTCGGGATAGGCTTCAAGCGTTACGTCGGCTTTCAAGCCGTTGCGGAGGGAAGAGACGTAACGCTCCGGCACGTTGGCGGTCAGCTCCAGATTGGAAACATCGCCTATGGTGGCAACAGAGGCGTTCACCGTCACCGTCGTTCCCTGTCTGGCGGGCAGGGACATGATGGTGCCGCTTATGGGAGCCGTCACTGAGTTCAGCGCGTACTCCATGCCCGGGGAGGACGGGTCTACCTTCATCAGGACATCGCCTTTCTTTACCTTGGAGCCTACCTCCACGTTGAGCCTGACCACCTTGCCGCCTATTTCGGGGTACACCGCCACTGTGCTGAGCGGCGCTATTTCGCCTGTGGTAAAGACGTAATCCTGCAGGGCAGTCACTTCGGCAATCTGGGTGCGGACGCTCGTCACGTTCTGGCTTTTGGAAGCGGAAGCGCCGCCCCCCGGCGCACCTCCTGCCGCGGCGTTCTTTCCGCCCGAAGGAGCACCGCCACCGGAGCCCTGCGCAGAGCCGCCCTGCTGCTTTCCTCCGCCAGAAGCACGACCGCCTCCCTGTTCGCCGGAGCCTCCAGAGCTGCCGCGTCCCCCCTGCTGTCCCGCGGGAGCCTGCCCCGCAGGAGCACCGCCCGGTCCGCCCGCTTGAGCCGCACCAGAGGAAGAAGGCTTATTTATATACCTGTACGTCAAAAATATCAGAGCGACGCAGACAATGGCACAAATGGCTATCTTTACGAATTTCATAGCGGATTTCATACGCTTATTCCCCTTTTTTCTGTAAAAGCGTACCGAACGGAACGCCTATGGTGTCTTCAAGGTCAAGGATGGCGGTTGCCAAGTTATACGCGGAAGACTTTAAATTCACCTGCGCGGAAAGCAGGTTATCGGATGCCGTCTGCAGGGCGAGCAGGTCCTTAGTGCCGTTGTTGTAGGCGTCCCGCGTCATGCGCCATGCCTGCTGGCTGTAGTCAATGCTCTGCCGCCGCACCTCCACGGTGGACTGCAGGAGCTTTATCTTGTTCACATTCTGCTGTGTCGTTATCTTGAGGGACCGGCGTTCGTTTTCAAGCTCCAGTTCCAAGGTCTCAAGGTTGTCTTTCTGATTCGCAATGCTCTGCGCGCCGCTTGACCACGGCAGGTAGCCGTCTAACGGAATGGAAACACCCAAAGAAAGCGTACCGTTCTGCAGCCAGTCAGACGAATCACTGAGCGTCCTGCTCAAGTTATAGCTGTAGCCGCCCGTGAGCGAGGGAGCATACGCCCCCAGCCGCGTGGCAAGCAAGCCGTTCCTCGCTATTTCAATCTGCTTCTGTATGGAAGCTATTGTGGAAGAATGCTGTTCAAGGGAGTCAATGGAAATATCGCCAAGGGAGAGCACGTCCTCCAGATTGCCGCTCAGAACGATGTCGCTGTCCAAATCAACGCCGAGCAGGAGCTTGAAGCTTGCCTTGTCGTTCACCAGCGTGAGCTCCGCATTGTCGAGGGAAAGCTTGGCATTCTGGTAGGCGAGCTGAGAATTGAGCACGTCAAGGCGGGGCAAAAGCCCCCGATTGTAGCGCGTCAGGTTCGAGCTGTACTGGCTTTTTGCGGACTCCACATTTTTCTTTTGCAGTTCAATGTTTTCCTGCTCATAGAGGATGGCATAGAAAGCCTTGCGGACGTTCAGCTCTATCGTGCGCTTAGCCGTATCATAATCTATGAGCTGTTTTTCGTAGTTGAGGGCAGCCCCCTTCACGGTGGTAATCAGCGAAGGAGAAAAGCGAATCGTTGCCGAAGCCCCAATGGTAACTGTCGGGTCACTGGAAAAATCAGCATCTGACTTTAAAAGACCTCTAGCGGGGAACTCCTTTGAAATGCCCGCATTCGCATTGATAGACGGGCTGAGGGAATTCCACGAATACTTCTTGTCGCGCTCGGAAGAACGCAGGGCAAGCGCACCTTTCTTCACGGTGATGTTGCCGTCCAAGGCATGTTTCACCGCATCATCAACAGAAAGATGGAGTGTGGTCGTCTGGGCAAACGAAAGGGGGGCGCAGGCAAGGATGCCTGCAAGCACGGCGACAAGAAACTTGTGTTTCCCTGAAAGCAACATGACTAACCTCCATTATCCTATTGTAGAATATATCGGCAGTTTACACAAGTTTCCCTGTTATAGCAAAAAATTACTGTTATAATTTTCGCCGGATAAACGATAATTTTCTGTTATCCCTCCTGCAATATCCTCACGCCCCAGGCGTCCAGAGCAACGTCATCCCCCTCGCGGAAGGCTTTTCCCGACAGAATATCCACTGCCTGAGGATAGGGGCTTGCGAAGCGTGCCTCCTCAGCGCTGTAGTTGAACGCATAGTGCAGGACTTTGCCCTCAGCATTCTTCCCGCTCCTCACGATGAGCGGCCAGACGGCGTTAAGCAAGTCAATGCCCGCATCCGCAAGCGCACAGCGGAAAACGCCCTTAAGCACGTCCTTTGACACAAAGCTTCCCACATAGTACGCATGCCCCTTGCCAAAGGCATTGCGCACCAGCCCTGCGTAGTCACCCCAAGGGCAGGGCGTATAGCGGGCAAGCACTTCCGCCGTGGAAGGCACGAGCAGTTCCGCAAAATGGCGGCAGGGACTGCTGGAAAGCATCATCTTACCCGGGGCGACAAACTGGCTGTAGCTCACGCCAAAGCAGTCGGCAAGCCCGTGCGGCTGAGCGTCATCCCAGACGGTGGCGCACTCGTCGGCAAAGAAGGACTTAAAGCTTGCCACCACCACGCCGCCCGCCTCCACAAAGCGCCTGATTTTTGCGATATTCGCCTCAGAGACGCAGTAAAGCGCGGGGATAATCACCATTCGGTAGCGGGAAACGTCCAGCACGTTGATGTCCACCACATCGCATTCGGCGTTCAGCTCGTACAGAGAATCATACATCCAGCGAAGCACATCGTTGTAGCCAAAGCTGTCACCCGCTTCCCCGCCAATCCAGAGCCTGTCTATGGGGAAATAGTCCAGAGCACTGAGCGAGCGGTTGTCCGTCACAAGCGCAATCCTGTTTTCCTTGCGGATGCAGAGCTTTTCAGCGCCAAAGTCCTGCCATTCCCTGCCAAAACGGGCAGCTTCCTCGTAGGCGGGGTTGGGAGCAAGATCATGGCTTAAAAGCCCCTTCCAGTAGGTTTCAAAGCTGTTGTGGATGGACTGCCAGGACCAGTACATCATGCCCTTCGCACCGCTCGCAAGGTGGCTGTACGCCTGAAGCCTCAGCTGACTAGGATACGGAGTCCATTCTTTAAAGCCCTGCGCCTCAGTCTCCAGCACGAGGTAGCCAGCCTGTTTAAGGCACCTCGTGCTGTCGCCGCCAAAGGCAATCTCAGCACCCGTCAGCATATCCTGCGAAGGATGATAGATGTCCGTACCCGCAAGGGTGACGGCGGCAGAAGCCTCTGCATGGTTCACGCCCGGCTGCACGCTGTAGGAATAGCCGCGCCAGGCAAAATCAAAGTTATGCGTGATGAACTGGTCAGGCTTGCGGTACTCGTTTACGATGTCCGCCTGCCACTGCAAATACTGCGCCACACAGCCCCGCAGGAAGCTTTCATACTCGCACAAAAGCCCCCCGTTGATGCTGCCGCGCACGTCGGGAAGGTCATCCCATGAGGAGATAGAGTTGCTCCAGTAGGCAAGGCGGAAAGCCTGATTGAATGCCTCCGTGCTTCCAAACTTCTTTATCAGGTAGTCTTTGAAGAGCCGTTGGGCATAGATGCCGTAGTTGCCGTAGTGCTTTGTCTCGTTGTCTATCTGGTAGCCGCAGACGGCGGGGTGCTGTGCCACGTGGGAGACAAGCTTGCGGATAATCCTCTCGGCATAGAAGCGGAAGGCGGGATGCAGTATATCCATGCTCTGCCGTGCGCCATAGGGAACGCGGCTGCCGTCTTTCCGCATGACCATTACATCGGGCACCTGCCTGACAAGCCATGCGGGCACGGCATAGGTGGGAGTGCCAACAATAGCCTTCATGCCATGCCTTTCCAGAGCAGAAAGCACCGCATCCACATACGAAAAATCGAACACGCCTTCGCGGGGCTCCTCCGTGCTCCAGGTGGATTCAGCTATGCGGACGGTGTTCATCCCCGCAGCTTTCATCAGAGAGATATCCTTTTCAATGCGGTCGTAGGGAATATATTCAGGATAGTACGCCGCGCCAAAAATCACTGGTTCACAAGCCATGTTCTGCCTCCTCGCTTGTGCGGAAACGCCTGAGGAACAGCTTTGTGCGCTCCGCCTTGGGATTGTTGATGACATCTTCGGGCTTCCCCTGCTCCACGATGATGCCGCCATCCATAAACAAGAGGTAATCGCTCGTATCGCGGGCAAATGCCATCTCGTGCGTCACGACTACCATGGTCATCTTCTCTGCCGCAAGGCTCCTGATGACCGCAAGTATTTCCCCCGTCAGCTCGGGGTCAAGCGCGGAAGTGGGCTCGTCAAAGAAGAGCACCTCCGGCTTGAGCGCAAGGGCACGCGCAATGCTCACCCGCTGCTGCTGACCGCCGCTGAGCTCGCAGGGATAGGCGGCGGCTTTTGCTTCCAGCCCCATCTTGCCGAGCAGCTCCATAGCGACAGCTTCCGCTTCTTCCCTGCCCTTGCCCAGCACCACGCGCTGTGCCTCTGTGATGTTGCGAAGCACAGACAGGTGCGGAAAGAGGTTGAAGTTCTGGAAGACAAGCCCCACGTTCCGCCCGATGCGCCGCAGGGTCTGCCTGTCCGCATAGACGCCGTCCTTGACGAGGCTTTGCCCGCAGATGGACACAGAGCCGCCGCTCACCGTTTCCAGCTGGCAGACACAGCGCAAAAGCGTTGACTTGCCGCTGCCGCTCGGTCCTATGATGCCAAGCACGTCTCCCTTATGGACGGCAAAAGAGATGTCCTTTATCACTTCAAGGCTGCCGAATGACTTCTGCAAGCCTTCAACACGGATTATTTCATTTGTAGTAGCCAAGACGCTTCTCCATCACCGCAAAGAACCGAGAGACAAGCCAGTTCATAATAAAATAGAAGACACCTGCAATAAAGAGGGGCAAAACGCTCACAAGGCGTCCGCTCTGCGTCTGCGCCACATGGAAAAGCTCTGCCACGCCCAGCACCTGCACAAGGGCGGTATCCTTTACAAGCGTGATAACCTCGTTTCCCATGGCGGGCAAAATCCGCTTGACCACCTGCGGCAGTATGATGCGGAAGAAGGTCTGCACCCGCGTAAAGCCGAGCACCTTTGCCGCCTCGTACTGCCCCGCAGGGATGGACTGTATGCCGCCCCTATAGATTTCCGCAAAATAGGCGGCATAGTTTATGACCATGGCGACGATTGCCGCCGTAAAGCGCCCCATGCCGTGATGAAAGAGCGTGGGAGGCGCAAAGTACACAAAGATGAGCTGCAGCATGAGCGGCGTGCCGCGTATGATGAGCAAAAAGACGTTTACAAGCCACGCGACGAGCTTTAGCTTGGACATACGCCCCCATGCCACAAGCAGGGCGAGAGGAATGGAGAATACGAGCGTAAGGAAAAAGACTTCCACCGTCACGCCCGTGCTCTGGATCATCGCCAGAAGCAGTTTGCCCAGCTTCATTACTTGCCTATGACGGACAGGTCAGTGCCGAACCACTTTGTGGAGATTGCCGTCACCGTGCCGTCAGCCTGCATTTCTTCCAGAAGGCGCTGCACAGTGTCCCGCAGCTCTGTGTCCTCCTTGCGGAACGCCACGCCGTATTCTTCATTCGCAAGTCCCTCGGAAAGCACCACGAAAGGCTTGCCCGTCTGGATGATGCTGTAGTTTGCTACCACCTGGTCCATGACCACAGCGTCTATGTTCTTTATGCCCAGATCATTGAGCGCGGTGATGTTTTCCTTAAACGCCACAATCTGCTTTACGGAATTCCTGAACGAGGGAGCGCCCTCAACGGCTTCCTCCGCAGAGGAACCTGCCTGAATGCCTATGACCTTGCCCTTCATATCCGCAAGGGAGTTTATGCCGCTGTCCACGCGGACCACAAGCACCTGCGCGTTGTTCAGATACGCCTTGGTGAACGCCATCGCCGCCTTGCGCTCGTCCGTCATCGTAAAGCCGTTCCAGATGCAGTCTATTTTGCCCGTGTTCAGCTCCTGCTCCTTTGCCGCCCAGTCTATAGGCTGGCACACAAGCTTGACGCCAAGGCGCTTGCAGACTTCCTGCGCCAGGTCGATGTCGTAGCCCACAATCTCATTGTCTTCATCGCGGAAGCCCAGCGGGGGGAACGAGTCATCTAAACCGAGCACAAAGCTGCCGCGCGTTTTCAGCTCGGCAACGGAGAGCCCTTTCTTCTCATCCTTTGCACAAGCGCCCATGACTGCCGACAGCGCAAACAGCGCCAGCACGCACAGCGACACCGATAAAAACCGAATCCTTTTCATACCTTCCATCCTTTCTTTCTACTTTTTATTTTCTGTTCTGCTTGCAGAACGAAGCGACGTATTTGCACTGCGAGTCCGTGCTCTCAGGAGAGGGGGAACCCGTGGTCCTGCGGTTTTCCATACAGGCGCGCGGGCTGATTTTTCTATAGATGTCCCCTTCGATGAGCGGGGAGCACTGCTTGAAAGCCTCCAAGGGCAGCTCTTCAAGCCTGGAAAGCCCTCCGTCAATGGCGGTGCGCACAGCCTGAGCGGCAACACCGTGGGCAGTGCGGAAGGGCATTCCCTTACGCACGAGGTATTCAGCCACGTCCGTGGCATTCGCAAAGCCGCCCTCGCAGCTTTCAGCCATCCTTGCCACATTCCACGAGGCGGAAGCTATCATGGCGGTGAAGACTTTCAGGTTTGCTTCTACGGTGTCAAGGGCATCAAAAAGCGGCTCCTTGTCCTCTTGCAGGTCGCGGTCATAGGAAAGCGGGAGTCCCTTTACCATGGTCAGCAGGTTCATCAGGTCTCCGTAAACCTTGCCCGTGCGCCCGCGGATAAGCTCGGCAAAATCAGGGTTCTTTTTCTGGGGCATAATCGAAGAGCCGGTGGACCATTTTTCGCTCAGCTCCACAAAATGGAATTCGCTGCTCGCCCAGAGCACTATTTCTTCGCACATGCGGCTCAGGTGGGACTGCAGGATCGCGAATGCGGAGGTGAACTCTATGCAGTAGTCGCGGTCAGAGACTGTATCGAGGGAATTCATCGTCACACCCGCAAAGCCGAGGCTTTCCGCAACCATGGCGCGGTCCAAGGGCAGCGTGCTTCCCTGCACGGCGCCGCTTCCAAGCGGGGAAAGGCTGATGCGCTTCAAGGCATCTTCCAGACGCAGCCAGTCGCGTTCAAGCATGGCCGCCCAGGCGAGCAGGTGCTGCGCGAGCGTGCCGGGCTGTGCGTGCTGCATGTGCGTGTAGCCAGTCAGCAGGCTTTCGCGGTGCTTTTCGGCAATGGAAGCGAGCGTCTCCATCAAGGTAAGTATTTCGTTCTGCAAGAGGGGAATGACGCGGCGCAGGTAGAGCCGTTCGTCCAGCGCAATCTGGTCGTTGCGGCTGCGCCCCGTGTGCAGCTTTTTTCCGGCTTCGCCAATCCTGTCGGTCAGCGTTGCCTCTATGAAGGAATGAATGTCTTCCGCGCTGTAGTCGATGGCAAGCGTGCCGTCTGCAAGGTCTTTTTCTATGCCGTGCAAGCCCGCAACGATGGCGGCGGACTCTTCCTTGCTGATAATGCCCTGCTCCCCAAGCATGGTGGCGTGGGCAACGGAGCCATGTATGTCATCAAGCGCCATGCGCTCATCAACGTATATCGATGTTTCAAATTCCACGGCGGCGGCGTCGGGTCCTTCCGCAAATCGTCCGCTCCACAGCGCCTTGTGGTTGTCCCCCGTCAGCGCCCCGTGTCCTGTTTTCTCTGTTTCCATGACGCAAGTATACGGACAAATGCAAGAATATGCAAGGCAAAAGGTACGGAAAACAGTTTTTGAGGAAAGCCTTTGTGTATTATGGATTTTCTTTCATCCAGCGTTCTATGCCTTTTTTGACATCTGCATCGATATCGTGCTCTATGCGGCAGGCGTTTTCTTCTGCCTGCTGCTCACTCACACCGGTGATTTTCTGCAGGAATTTGGTCAGCAGCACATGGCGGCCATAGATTTCGTTCGCCCTCGCCTTACCCTTCTCGGTGAGCAGCAAAAAGCTTGTTTCCCCCACCGTCACATAACCGTTGCTTTCCAGTACGGACATGGCGCGGCTCACGCTCGGCTTGGAGACATGCAGGTGCCGCGCAACATCGACGGCACGGGCGGCGCCGTTTTTCTTCTGCAGCACCAATATAGCTTCGAGATAGTCTTCGCCCGATTCATGGATATCTGCCATATCCATCTCCTTTTTCATATGTAAAGATAAAGACAGTATACACCCTCTTGCCATTCTGCACAATATCTGCTAGAGTACTGCGGAAATTCAGATTATACGTTTGCGATTAATGGCGGGGCGGCGAGGGCTGCGGACCAAATCACCAAGTATGTCAAAATCAATCACATTTTTTTCTCATACACGGAGGACAACGTATGAACAAGTATGTCAAGCGTTACCTGGTGGATGCCCTCGGCGGCATGGCGTTAGGGCTCTTTTCCACGCTCATCATCGGGCTGATTATCAGCCAGATTGGCAAATTCTTTCCCGCAACCGTCGATTCCGGCAGCCCCGCAGCACTCGTGTACACGGGGCAGTTCCTCGTCAAAATAGGCCAGCTGCTCACGGTGTTCACGGGCGCAGGCATAGCAGTGGGCGTGGCGCATTCGCTCGGCGCGCCAAAGCTCGCAGTCTACGGCAGCATACTCACGGGAACAGTGGGCGCGTATGCCCCCCGTTTTATCAGCGCGATAACGGCGCAGTCATTCGCATTCATCGGCGAAACGGGCGCGGTGACGCTCGCAGGACCGGGAGACCCGCTTTCCGCATTCGTGGCGGCACTCGCAGGCGCGGAACTGGGGCGGCTTGTCTTTGGCAAGACAAAGGTTGACATCCTCGTGGTTCCCGCAGTCACCGTCATCGCGGGCTCCCTCGTCGCCATCATCCTCGGACCGCCCCTTGCCACTGCCGCAAAGTGGCTTGGAGATGCCATCAACCTCGCCACCGAGCTGCATCCCTTCTGGATGGGCATCGTGGTGAGCGTCACCATGGGCTGCATACTGACGCTGCCCATTTCTTCCGCCGCAATAGCAATCATGCTCGGCATGACGGGGCTTGCGGGAGGGGCTGCCACCGCGGGCTGTTCGGCACAGATGATTGGCTTCGCCGTCATCAGCTTTAAGGACAACGGCTTCAACGGACTTTTCGCGCAGGGTATAGGCACTTCCATGCTCCAGATTCCAAACATCGCGAAAAATCCGCGCATCTGGATTCCGCCGACGCTTGCCGCGGCAATCACCGGCCCCATAGCATCCTGCCTGCTCAAGATGAAGACGCTCCCCGCGGGTGCAGGCATGGGAACAAGCGGTCTCGTCGGTCAGATTATGAGCTATCAGGCAATGGCGGGGGAATCTTCCGCGCCCGTCATCATCATCAAGATGATTGTCATAGACGTCATCCTCCCCGCGCTCTTAAGCTACGCATTCTATGCCTTTATGCACAAAAAGGGATGGATAAAGGACGGGGATATGAAGCTGACCGCACAGGCGTAAATATGATTGGATTTCTCCTTCCGTGAACTTTTGCAAAATCCGTTGTAAAAATTCCCGCGGGGCCACTAGACCGTTCTGACAGACGTGCCGCGCCCCACGCAGGGAATGACAGAATCCGCAGACTGTGCTATATTACTTCTATTCCTTTCTCTCGCTGGAAAAGACAAGCTCTGCTATCGCGGTATATAGTCAGCTCCTTAATCCAAATTCACAATGAGCGCCCCGCTCTTCCAGTCCGTGCGCTCGGGCTCGTGCCTGAGCGTGACGCGCAGGCAGTCGCCGGAATGCAGCTCGCTCTTTGTCACCACGAGCAAAAGCCCCATTCTGGAGCAGGCGTAATAGCCCGTCCTGTCGTGCGGCAGGCGGATGGGGTCGCTTGCAATGCGGAAGCTGAGCGCTTGACTGCCGCCCTCGCTTTCATCTGCATCCGTCCGCACCGCGGCAATAAACGAAAGCACGGCGCGGTCTTTTACAAGCCCCGCAGATTCAGAAAGCTCCATCAGTTCCCGCGGCGCATCTTCTGTGGAAAAAGCGTAATTGCACCACTTGCCGTCCCGCTTGCCGTCCATCGGGCAGCTTTCCGCGTGGGGGCAGGGAGAGGCCGGCATAAAGCCCCTGCGGATAAGCGCATCCCGCAGCAGGCTGATAAAGCGCGCGCAGGAAGGAACGCCCGGCTCAACGACGAGCACCCGCGTGCCCTCCTTTCCGCGCTCTGTATAGGAAAGCAGGACCTCGCTGTATTTCTTTGCCAGATAGTCAGGCGGCATATCGGCATCCTGCGCAAGCTCGTTGAACATATTGGCACAGCTCACAAAATCCGCCTTTTCCCTGAGCGGCGTGCCGAACTCTCCCTTGACGCGGATGATTTTCCACGGCTCGCACTTGAGCCGCGCGGCAAGGGCAAGGAAGATGTTCTCACCGTAAAGCAGGGACTGGGCAGAAATATCCATACAGTACCAGCAGAGCCGCTTCATCCTGAGCTCCGGACGGGCAAGGAAGCGCGCGATGGGCACCGTAAGCGGTCCCGAGCCGATGTCAAGGCAGACGTCCTCCTCGTCCAAGGAAAAGAAAGAATCGGGCATATTTGCAAAAAGGCGGGTGAGCCTGATGAGGTTCCACCACAGATAGTAGTGGGCGTAAGCGCTCAGCGCCGTGGTTTCGTTCATATAGCCCAGGCGGCGGTCTTCGCGCTCATCGGTAAGCTTGTGGCTGAGCGCGCGGATATGCTGCGGCAGAAGGGCCCGCTGCTTGGAATTGAGGTGGTAGATACCGTCGAGAACAGCGGCGAGGTCTGCGATGAGGGGCTTTATATCCGCTGGCAGGGAAGCAGCTTTGAAGAGGGAGTCAAGCCCGGTCGCCGTCACATAGGGAGCAGGAGGTCTGCCGGGCTTCTTTTTATTCGTGCGCACGGGGGTGGCGGGGACAAACTGCCTGTCGGAAGTCTGCCCACTGCGGGCGCGGCGCTCCTTGCGTTCAAGCTTTCCGCGCACCTTCTTTGTCTTTGTGTGCAGGGAAAGCCCCTGCTTCTTCTCGTACCAGGTAAGCTTTATGTCCTGTGCGTTTTGCGTTTCATCCATTCCGTTTATTCCTCGCCTTTTTCCCTGTCCTGCCATTTCACGCGGCTTGCCTTGAAGTCAAGCTGCACGGGAATCTGGTCAAAGCCAAGGTCTTCCCTGATTCTGTTCTTAAGGTAGGTCACGTAGCTGTCTGGCACGTTTTCCGGTCTGGTGGCAAAAATCAAGAAGTTCACGGGGTTGCAGCTCGTCTGCGTCATATAGCGCACCCTGAAATGGATTGCCTTTGTCGCAGGAGGCGGATACTTTGCGAGCCAGTCGTTGAGCGCACGGTTGAGCGACGCCGTGTCCACCTTGCGGGTGAGCTGTTCGTAAAGCATGAGCGCCGTGTTCATGAGGTTCTTGATGCCGTCCGCGTTCTTTGCACTGATGGCTATGACGGGTGCCCAGTTCATCTGGCCGAACATAATCTTTATGCGCTCCTGTATCTTTTTGAGCGCCTTGCTGCTCTGGTCTTCCACCGTGTCCCACTTGTTGAGCACAAAGATGATGCCCCGTCCGCGTTCAAAGGCAAGGGAGCAGATTTTCTTGTCCTGATCGGTCAGCCCGTCATTCACATCTATCATAAGGAACATGATGTCACATTCATCGAGCGTCTTTATGGCGCGGTTCACGGAATAGTACTCCACGTTCTCGGAAACCTTTGACTTGCGCCTGATGCCCGCCGTGTCCAAAAGCTGTATATCCCGCCCGTTGTAGCGGAAGCTGCCTTCAACCACATCGCGCGTGGTGCCCGCATAATCGCTTACGATTGAAGCCTCCGTATGCGTGAGCGCGTTGCTGAGCGTGGACTTGCCCGTATTCGGCTTGCCCAGTATGGCGATGCGGATAGGACGCTCTTCATCGCTCCCCTCGGTGACGCGGGAAAAATCCAAGCCCTTTACCATTGCCTCTTCAAGCGCGACAAGATTGTCGCCGTGGCTCGCAGAGATGAGCAGCAAGTCCTGAAAACCGTACTTTGCAAAGCCGTAAGCAAGGGACTCGTTCCTCCCTCCTTCGGTCTTGTTCACCGCCGCAATCACCTTGTCCCAGTAAGGACGCATACGCTGGATAAGCTCCTCATCCTCTGCGGTTATCTCTTCCGCATCAAAGAGCAAGAGGATTCTGTCCGCCTTGGCAATCATCTCAACCGTCTTTTCAACGACGAGGTCATCCATCTCGCTTTCGCGCGAAGTCAGGTCGCGGGTCAGCTTGTAGCCGCCTGTATCCATGAGGTGGACGGGCATACCCGCAATAAAGCAGGTTCCCTCAACGGGGTCTCTGGTAACGCCCGGCGTGGGGTCTGTAATGGCGCGCCTTGTATGGGTAAGGGCATTGAAGAGCGTGGATTTGCCCACATTCGGCCGCCCCGCAATGACGATGAGCGGCAGGTTGACGTACACCTTGTCGGTAAAGAATTTATCCTTTCCGCGCCTTTTCCCGCTTGCAATGTCGTCCTCTGCTTCCTGTACGGCTTCTTCACGCTGTGCATCGGGCAGGCGCTCTGTCTCTTCTGCCTTGACGGGCTTGGGTTTGGAAAAGTCTGGCTTTTTCTTCTTCTTTGCTTTCATCTGTAAACACCTAAAAACACCTAAATACTCAAGAAACGCTGCGGTTGGAAATATTCTGCAGTTCCTGTATGGTAAAACAGGAGAGCGTTTCCTTGATGATTGGAATCTGCTTGGGTGGCATGCTCAGGTTCCGCACCCCCATGCCTGCAAGTATGATGGCGCTTTCCTTTTTGCCTGCCATCTCTCCGCAGACAGTGATGGGCGTGTCACGCTTCCGCGCGTGGTGAAGCGTGAACTGTATGAGCCGCACGACGGCAAGGCTGAACTCATTGTAAAGCGGCGCCACGGCTGGCTCATCGCCGGCCTGGTGCTGGTGGTGCTGGATACGCTGGTGGTGCTGTACTTCGCCTTTACCCTGTTTGGCATCGGGACGTGCGTCATGGACCTGGTGCTCCACGCCGCCATGATCGTGGAGCTGGCCC
>CAKZZK010000314.1 GCA_937885235.1 uncultured Treponema sp. | reverse complement strand
AGGGGCGGCTCGGTACCGGCGGCAGCGTTGCAACCACGGCATGGGATTTTGCAAGGTGGTGCGGAGCACGGGAAATCTGTCTGGCGGGTATGGATTTGGGCTTCCCCGGCAGGCAGACACACATACGCGGCTCGCAGTTTGAAGAGCGCGAGCACCGCACATCCACCCGCGTGCAGCCTGCGGAAACGCAGAGCGTCGCCTCGCTCATGGGGGCATATCCTTCCATCGCGAAAGACTACGAGGGCAATCCCTTGCTCACAGACAAGAAGATGTCCCTCTTTTCATGGTGGTTTGAAAACAGCTGTGAACGCGCAGAGTCTGAAGGATGCTCCACCTATACCCTCACGCCGCAAAGCCTTGCAATCAAAGGCATAAAAGTCCGCAATGTGCAGGAAGTGCTTGCAAGCCCGCCGCGAAACGCTGAAAAGCAGGCGTTTTTCTCTACCGCGCAGGAAAAGAGCGCTTGCAACGATCGCGAAGCGCTTGAAGCACAGCGGCTCCGTTTTGCAGAAGTCTTGGAGTCTTTCAAGCAGCAGCTTGCACAGCTCGACACCCTCGCCCTCAAGGGGCTTTCTCTCTGCCAGAAAGCGCTGCAGGACAGGACAAAAGCCACCGCCGTATTCAGCGAGCTTGGAAACATCGATGCCGCAATACTGCATTCAGATGCGAAGGATGCCGCCGCCCTCATCTTTCCCACAGAGCGCAGGCTCAAGGAACTTGGCAAAGACCTGCCGCAGGATCCTGCGCTCCATTCTCTCTTCTCCAGCAAAATCATATACCAAGAGCTTCACAAGGCAATCTGCGAATATCAACGCTATATTTAGGGGTGTTTTGCCTTCTTTCCCCAAAATTTGTATCAAGTTTGCAAGACCTGCTCCGATAATAAATTTAGATTGTGATTAAGGTTTCGCCTAATTAAGTGTAACAGCAAAATTAGTAATGCCTTACGCATTTTCTGACAGACGTGTCTTTGACATCCAGACGCCTGTCAGAAAATGTAATTCTTTACCTCTCATGTTAAGGGCCAAAGAGTATCTTTGGTCCTTATTTTTTTTGCGAGCCGTCCTTAGCAAAGGCTTTACATTATCCGATAAATCACCGATACTAGGGAGTGAGGATAGTCATGAATTCATACAAAATCGAAGAACTAAAAGAAGACGACATCTTTTCCGAAAACCTTTTGTTAGACAACGAGTTTCTCCTGCTACCGGCGCACTGCAAGATCAAGGCAAGTCAGCTTCAAATGCTGAAGGAATGGGGATTTGAAGAGCTTCAATCCGAAGGCAAAATTCAGCAGACAATTCCTCCCACCGTACACGTTGAAGAAAAGAGCGGCGGCATTATGCACATGATGCCAAAGCCCGCCGTAAGCATTGACACAGCGACGGAAGCCGTAGATTTAAACGACTTTCTCGGTTCAGACAGCGAACCCGCAAGTACGCAGAAAGCGGCACCTCAGCCAGCCCCTGCGGCAGAGACGCCCAAACCGGTACAGATACAGCAAGCACAAACGAAAGCTAAGCCTGCTCCCGAGGCAGCCCCCGCTCCCTCAAAGCTGGCAGCCACTCCCTATGATTCCAAGTCATTTGAAGAAGCAAAAAAAGTGTACTATGAGTATACGAAATTCATAAACGAAACCTACACCCACTACGCTACGAACAAGACCTTCGACAACGAGGAAATAGCAAAGCGGGTGGCGGCTCTCTGCACATATATCAAAAACAACCGCAACAATATGCTGCGCATTATCTCCATGCAGGAGGTCGCAGACCAGAACTTCCTCATCAACCACAGCATGCGGTCAACCATTGTCGCCATCAACATAGGCCTGCAGCTCAAAATGCATGAGGAAAAGCTGGTGGAACTGGGCATAGCCTGTATGCTCCACGAAGTGGGTATGATTTTCCTGCCGCCGCAGCTCTATATGAGCGACAGACAGCTTTCCGCGCCTGAAAAGCTTATGATGAACACGCATCCCATCGTAAGTTACAATATCCTCAAAAAGGCGAATTTCTCCCTCAATGCCCAGCTTGCCGTTCTGGAGCACCACGAGCGCATTAACGGCTCCGGCTACCCGCGCCACGTTTCGGGAGACAAGATTTCTCTTTACGCAAAAATCATCGCTGTTGCCTGCTCCTTCGAAGCCATCACTGCGCCGCGGAGCTACAAAGAAGAGCGCTCCACATTCGAAGCGCTTGTGGAAATGCTCAGAAACAGCAACCGCCAGTACGACGGTACCATCATGAAGACCCTGCTTTACAGCATCTCGCTCTACCCGATTGGCGTATACGTCTACCTCTCAAACGGCAAGATTGCGCAGGTTGTGGATATAACTCCCGGCAGCCCCCGCACTCCTTTCGTTCAAGTTTTGGGAGAAGAAGACAAGCCTCCCGTACAGGTGGATATGTCAAAGCTCAAGATTATCCGCGTGCTCAACAAACAAGAGGTGGCAGACACGCTTGCTTCGCTCAAAAAGG
Source organism: uncultured Treponema sp. (assembly GCA_937885235.1). Classification (GTDB taxonomy): domain Bacteria; phylum Spirochaetota; class Spirochaetia; order Treponematales; family Treponemataceae; genus Treponema_D. The sequence continues at coordinate 3,740 of CAKZZK010000314.1, read as the reverse complement.
CAGGTGAAACTAATTAAAAAAATCGCGGAGCTTTTTTACTTCCGTCTTGAATTGCTCGTCGATGACAGGCGGATGTTCATTGAAGTATAAAATTTGTTTTAATTCTTCTGTCGTATGGACCCCCCAGACGGGGACCACGTGTTCATACTGGCGGTAAAAACCCAAAGCAAGCGGGATGTTTTTGACGATGCCGCCGTTCAAAGGCTGCATAGCAATGCATCCCACTTCTTTTTCATCGCAGAGGCTGGCAAGCTTGAGTGCCTCCGCCCCCGAAATCATATTGAAAGAAAACTGCACCGTTTCGTACAGGCCGCTCTCCACCGCTTCGCGGGCAAGTTCCAGGCTTTCCGTCACCAGGCCGAAATGCTTGATTCTTCCCTGCTTTTTGAGGGAAGATAGCTCGTCGTAGAGCCCGTCCCTGCCCTCTGCCTGCGGTATGTACTGCGGATTTTCCAGCTGATACAAGTCTATTGTATCTGTCTCCAGTGCAGAAAGGCTCTCGGAGAGCTCTTGCCGCAGGCTGATGGCATCCCGCGCAGTGGTCTTTGTGGCAAGCAGTACATGCTGCCTGATGCCGAATAACGCCGCCCCTAACCGACGCTCGCTCAACGGTGTGGAATGGGCGGTATCAAAGAAATTCACTCCCGCCTCATAAGCCTGACGCACAAGCGCACAGACCTGTTCATCTGCTTTGTCACCAAAAGCCTCTATTTCCTTGCAGTCAAGACTCATGGCACCAAAGCCCATCCGGCTCACGAGAAGATCCGTATTTCCAAGGGCGACGTATTCCATAAAATGCCTCTGTATTCCTACTTCGTTACAGGTGCATAGTTTTTGATTGCGTTGTGGATAAAGCCGCAGAGCTCGCCAAGCTTTACGCGTTCCTGAGCCATGCTGTCACGGAAGCGAACCGTCACTGTGTCAAAGTTGGGGTTGTCCGCCGTTATCGTGTCGTAGTCAACCGTCACGCAGAAAGGCGTGCCTATTTCATCCTGACGGCGGTAGCGCTTGCCCACCGTGCCGCTCTGGTCATAGTCAGTCACGAAGTCTTCCGTGAGGGCGCGGCGGATTTTCTGCGCCTTTTCCGCAAGACCGTCTTTCTTCATGAGCGGAAGCACCGCCACCGTCACTGGGGCAAGCTGCGGGTGAAGATGCAGGACAGTGCGGTAGTCATCTTTGCCATCGGTGCCAACATTCTGCTCTTCGTAAGCTTCGCAGAGGAAGGCGAGGAAATTGCGGTTCAAACCGGCGGAAGTCTCAATGACGTAGGGCGTATAACTCTTGTTGCCGTCTTCCTGATCGATGAAATTCATATCTTTGCCGCTCACCTTGGTGTGCTGGCTCAAGTCAAAGTCCGTGCGGTTGTGTATGCCTTCGATTTCCTCAAATCCAATCGGGAAGTTGTACTGAATATCGTAAGCATCTTTGGCATAGTGGGCGAGCTTGTCATGATGATGCCACTGGAGATTTTTCTCGGCGATGCCATATTTCAGGTAGAAGTTCCAGCGCTCCTTGCGCCAGCGGGCAAAATGCTCGTCGTCGGTGCCGGGCTTGCAGAAATACTCCATCTCCATCTGCTCGAACTCACAGGTGCGGAAGATGAAGTTCTTAAAGATGATCTCGTTGCGGAAGGATTTTCCCACCTGCGCGACACCGAATGGAATCTTCATGCGGTTGGACTGCACGATGTTCTTGAAGTCGGTGAAGATGCCCTGACAGGTCTCGGGGCGCAGATAGATGAGCGAGGTCTCGCTGGCAACGGGTCCCAAATGCGTTTTGAACATGAGGTTGAACTCACGCACATCGGTATAACTATGCTTGCCGCAAGTTGGGCAGTTGATGCCCTTCTCTTCTATAAACGCCTTCATCTCCTCGTGGCTCATGGTATCCACGGGCTTTTCGGAGGTGATGTTGCGGGAAGCACAGAAATCTTCTATCAACTGGTCGGCACGGAAACGGGCTTTGCATTCCGTGCAGTCAATCATGGGATCTGAAAAGTGCGCGACATGCCCGGAAGCTTCCCATGTCTTGTGATGCTGGAATATGGCAGAATCCAAGCCAACCACATCGTCGTGAAGCTGCGTCATATATTTCCACCAGGCATTCTGGATATTCCTCTTAAACTCAACACCGAGGGGACCATAATCCCATGCGCCCGCCTGTCCGCCGTAAATCTCACTGGCCTGATACACAAAGCCGCGTCTCTTGCACAGGCTGATAATCTTGTCGAGCGTGCAGTCATGGTTCACTGCTTTTTCCATATAAAACTCCTGATATTGTTCTGATGGGAGGATTATATCACAAAGCTATGAGAAGCTCAATATTTGCAGTTACAGGCTATTTGATTTTCTCTTTTAAAGATTTTTGTTACTTTTTGCCGTGTGAACTGTTATACTAGGTGAAGAGCGAATGGAGGAAAGCGATGAACGAAGGCACCGCCGTCATAACAGGCACGACAGGCTCAACTAAAGTGAGCATAACGATAGAGGTGGAAGAGTAAACGAGCCGGTTTTAAACCTGATAAGCAAAGCCCATTCCGAACTGCGGAATGGGCTTTTGTTTTAGACTAATTAAAAATCAATGCTCTGGGGTAAAGAAAGCCTCAAGCTCGGTAGATATTTTTTTGCAGAGCATGTCTTTCAGCTTGGAAACGTCAACAGGCGGTTGGATGACATTTATAATGGGAGTGCTCTTGCTTTGAAAAAGAAGAAGGGAATCAATATCCAAGGCATCAGCTATTCTTTCTATCATCTGGGGAGAGGGAAACTTTTTGCCTATTTCGATAGTTCCGATATAATTAGTTGCTGTCTCTGCTTTTTCTGCCAGCTGTTCCTGCGTCATATTTCTTAGTTTTCGATACTGCTTTATATTTTGCGCTAAACATTCTTGCACCTTTGTCATGTAAAATCCAACCTATAAGCATATTATTTTATTAGATTTTCCTTGACTATTGCCTTAAAGGTTGTATAATATCATTTAGATTGTTATCTTCTTTAAGGATATAACACCTAATATTTATCATCTATGAGATAGGAGGATTTTATGAAAAGTTTGAGGAAATTCGTGGGAATCATATCTGCGGTCTTGTTGATAGTGGCATATATTTCTTGCCAGAATGAGAGCAGTGATGACAGCAGTAGCAGCAACAACAGTGGTGATGTAAATTCTGCGGCAAACGTAACGACAGTAAGCACAAATGAAGTTGCGGGAAAGAGTTTTTCCTTGGCATCTCCAACCAGAAGCTCTAGCTCCTATACCATCGTATTTGGTTCTGATGGAACGACAGGAAGCATTATGCTCGGAGATAGCTCTGCGGGTACTATAGCTTACGATGGTGATGTACTGGTATTTACGACTAGTTCAAGAACAGAAAACTATTCGCTCCGACATGTCAACGATGAAATTCGTCTTCTTGAAACCGACTACTATGTAAAGGAAAACGGACAAAACGGTTTCTGCGGTAAATGGATATATGAAAAAGACGGACAAATTGTAAAGACTGTTGTTGTCGAGAGCAATGGAACTCTGACAGTGACTTCTTATACTGGAGCGACAAATCTTCCTGTTCAATGGAAAGTGTTAAACGGACTTATCATGATAAAAAAGGTGGATGCTCAAGATTTCAGCTATTGTGGATGGGTTTATGATGATGAAATGCACGTATGGCAAAGCAAGTATGTGCTTGTAATTAGTGCCTGCTGAAAAAGTCTCTTTTTTGCAGGCACAATCAAAGATTCATA
>CAKZZK010000313.1 GCA_937885235.1 uncultured Treponema sp. | reverse complement strand
GATTATGAATCTTTGATAGTGCCTGCAAAAAAGAGACTTTTTCAGCAGGCACTATGTAAGCTCTGAATCCTTCTTCCAAGCATCGATGAACTCAATCATAAATTGCTGTACGTCACCGAACCATTTTTTCTGGAACTCGCAGGCAGGAACTCCTATGTAACGGAAATGCCAGCACTCCCAACGGAAGCCCGTCACATCTTCGTAGCCCTTCGGGAAGGAGAGTGACCAGCCGTATTTCTCGCAGTTTTCGGCAAGCCAGCGTCCCATGCGGGTCTCGGCAAAATCATCGGTAATAGAACCAAAGTCAATGGCAACGCCGAGCTGATGCTGGCTCGTTCCTGCACGGGCGCTTTCCCGTTCTGCCTCTTCAAGTCCGTCTACATCAACCCAATGCTGAAACAACCACTGCTGATAGCTGTAGGAGCGATACGTAGAGCTCACCATGAGCTTGATGCCGTCTTTCAGTGCCGCACGGGACATAGCTTTCAGCCCTTCAAGCACATCGGGGCGCAGGGAAAGGTCTTTGCGGCTGATGGAGAAAAGTTCGTTTTGTTCGAGGGGAACCAGATCTTTCGGTACGTAGTCTGCGCCCACGTTATGCTTTTTGTCTATGAGGTAATACAGGGAAAGGTCATCCTTGCGGAAAGCTTTTTCAGCTTCAAGCACTTTATGGAGGTCAGCAAGGAATTCCTCTGGATTGCCGTCTGGTATGACTGCCTTTGCACGATCAGACAAGGAAGAAAGCACCCGCCCCAATTTTTCCACCTCTGGGGAGACTGTTGTAGCGGCAACTGGAGTAGCCATCACTGTGTCTATAACAGCCTGCGAAGAAGGCTTTCTCTCAGATGAATTTCCCTGCGCTGTCGTTTTTCCGCAAGAAAGAAAGCTTATGCTTGTCAGTGCACTAATCCCTAAAACAATTTTTATTATATTTTTGCTACGCATCAGAAACCTCGGTCACGGCATGGATTATGTTAAATGTATTCCAAAAACCGGTCCGCGTCAATGCATAGTGGGCTGCGTCAGAGGGATTCATGATAAAAAGCTTTGTGTCATTGTCCTCGCCGTCATTGATGCCTGCGAGGATAACTCCGAGGCCAGAGGAATCCACCGTGGCAACGCCTGCCATATCGAGCACGACGTTTGTGTCTATGATGTAGCGGTAGACTTTTTCCTGCAGCTCGGAGATGGTGTAGGCGTTTACATCGCCTACCAGTTCAAGGAGCACGTAGTTTGGACCGATTTTTTCGGTCATTGCAAGCTGGTTCATTGTTTGCTTCCCTCCTCCTTGGCAGCGCCAAGATATTTAAACAGGAATATGGTTACATCATCTTCGAGCGCGGCAGAGGTAAACTGTGCGAGCGACTCGTAGGAGAACTGCGCCATCTTGCTTGCGGGGTATGAGGAATTTTCCATAATCTCATTCTGTAAGCGCGCCTTACCGAATTTTTCACCGCGCAGGGATTTTGTTTCAATAAGCCCGTCCGTACAGGTGAACACAATGTCGCCCGGTGCAAGTTTTACTTTCTTGACCTTCACAATGCTGCTTATGTCTTTCGCAAAGCCGAGGATGTGCCCTTCGCCCTGAATTTCGATGACGTTATTATACGCGCGGGTATACATAAAGATAGCAGGCGTACCGCAGTTGATGTAGTACATGGTATCCGTGCTGAAATCCACAAGGCCAAAGGTGCCGGAGAAGAATGTCCCCTTTGGCAGACTCTCGCGGATAAAGAGGTTCACTTTCTGCACGAGCAGCTTGAAGTCTGTGGTCTCCGCAAGGTAAGTGCGGATGATGGACTTCATGATGACCATGTTCATGGAGGCTGCGATGCCCTTGCCGCTCAGCGAACCGATGACGTAGATATAGCGTGTATCGGTAAGGCGGATGGTGTCCACAAATTCACCGCCGATGTTGTGAGCGGGAACCATCAGATAGCCGGAGTCCACCTTCGGGTTCTTGATGAAGTCCATGTTCTCCTGAATGGAGGTGATTATCTGGTTGGACATCTTGATTTCGCGGTCAACTGTGCCCACCACGGATTCATTCATGATGTTCTTCATGTAGTAGCCGATGACGAAGAAATTGGAGTAAAGCTCGTTGAACACGCGGTAGTCATAGTCGCTGTACACATTGCCGCTTTGCTTTTTGCCCAGAGCCATCACACCTATAATGCGGTGTCCTTCGCTCAGCAAGATAAAGGCATCTGTCTCTGTTTCCCTCAGCAGGGCAAGCAAATCTGTCCGCACGGCGGCAAGCGCATAATCGTGCTCAATGGCTTCGCGGAAAACAACCTGCCGCTTGAGGTTCATCAGCTTGTCAAAGCAGTCCCCAGTGACGGGAACGGTTTTCTTTGTGTCTTCTGGGTTTGAGCTGTACACGTATTCCATGAAGCCACTGCCAGCATCGACCAGCATCTTCAAGGAAGAGGAATCTACATATTTATTGAAGATATTGAAGAGCTTCGCCGTGATGTCGCCCGGCTCACCCTCAAAGCTGATGGAAGAAATCTCATTGGTAAAGGCTTCTGCATAACGGCTGTCGCGCAGAAATCCCCGCTTTGCAATGTACTGCCCTACGAGGTACCAGATGGTTAGGATGGCAGTGCTTTCCACCACGAAGAGCACAAAAAAGAGGATATGGTTGTGCACGAAAATAGGCCATGACACGGTGAAGAAAAGCCCGATAAGCGTGGCAGGCAGGAAGTATTTGACAAGGAATTTGCCCACACCGTGGAAGATAATCTTCTTGTCCCAGATTTCGTTGTTTTTGTCAGCCTCCATAAAGCCTATCAGCTCGGGAATAAAACCTACCATGATGAGGGACTTCAACATAGGCTGATATATAGAAGAAAATGTGATGAATGCAAAGACAGCGAACGAAGCGAAGACGCCTGAGCTTGCAATGCGGATTCGCTGCCTTGTAAGCATTGAATCAACATTTTCCGCACGGACAAGCGCCATCAGGCAGAAAAACAGAGGGACAGCGTAGACGAAAAGCCCCATGTAAAACTGGAACCAAGAAATCATCAGCACCCGTCCAAGCCTGCCTGAAATCATCAAACCAGAGCTAATCTGGAAGGTATTGTCGTAGGTGATCGAAATATTGGAGATGCAGCCTCTCGGTGCAAGGAAGATTATCGCCATGCCCAGAATGTTGGAAATCCACTGAAAAGCGAAGAGCGGCGTCTTCTTTTCGTACTGGGGGAAAACCATCAGGAAGCAGCAGCTGTTCACCGAAAACCAGCCTAGAAGCAGATAGGTGAGCCTGCCAAAGGTGAGGGCAAGCTGCGGAGGGGCAAAAAAACAGAAGCCAACTGTAACCGCCATCATACCGAAAAGCGCGGCAAGGAAAAGGACTATGTTGACAAGGTAGTTTGTATTAAAGTTTTTTTCCTTGCCTGCGTCTATGGAAAACGAAAAGATAATCAACGTAACGCAGATAATCGCATTGAGAACTAAAAAAATCATTGCCTACTCCACCACCTTGGTAACCATCATGGTAACGTCATCATGCAGCTTTTTGTTGCCGTTGTACGTCATGATGAGGTTTACAACATCGTCTATGAACTGTGCGGGATGCTTTGCGGCGCTCTTCGTAATTGTGTCCTGATAGAGCTGGGTATTACCAAGCTCCACGCCCTGATCGTCCATAACCTCGGAAACGCCGTCGGATGCCATCAGTATGACATCTCCGCGGAAAAGACGTTGCTCAGACACCTCGATGTCACCAATGTCTATGATGCCGACGACAGAGCAGTTAGAGGTAAGTGGCTTGACACGGTAACCTGTGGGGGACTTCGTGATGATAATGGGGTCAGACATAGAGGCATTTACATAGCGGATGGTCATTTTGTTCGTATCCACGATGCCGAGGAACAATACAGTGTATTTGTCCTGCAGGTGCATACCTTTGATAGCCTTGTCAACAGCGCGAATCATGCCGGGCAGGTCGTCTTTGTCTTCAAGAATTTTAACGGTATTCATCACGAGCCCCATCACGAGGGCGGCAGCCAAACCCTTGCCTGACACGTCGCCGAGCATAAGCAGCGTCTTTGTCTTGCTGATGGGCAAAACCGAATAGTAGTCGCCGGACACATTGATGAGGGGGCGGAAGTAAGCGGCAATCTCCAGATGGTCTATCTTAGGCATAACGGGCGGCAAGAAGGAGCGCTGCGTGTTCGCAAGCTGCTGCCATTCCTGAGACAGCGAGGCTATTTCAGACAGATTGCTGATGGTGGACGTCCTCTTTTGGAAATTGCAGTATTCGTCGTAGAGCTCTTTATAAATGTCGAGATCAAAAGCTTTGGTATAGCGGCAGAAGACGTAGAAGTGCTTGCCCTTGCTCACCAGAAAGAAACCTCGGGCCTTTTTGTAGTCGGTGACAATACCATAGTTGGGACCGATGAAGTAGTAGCCGTCACGCCATGAAGAGGAAAAGTTCAGTTCAAGGGTTGCCATGGTGTTCTTGGAGCAGGTCAGACGGTCAGGGCTATTGTAGAGCACGAAGTTTTTCTCGCGGTCAATAAAAAGCACGGAACAGTCCCCCTGCATTTCCAAAATCTCGCCTATTATCTGATAGAACTCATCGTAAGAATAGCAAAATTTCAGTTTTTCTTCAAAGTCAGAAAGCAGCGCCGTGTCATTCTTGAAGAAAGCATTCTCCTTAAAGCGTGCATTGATAACAGCCTGCGCCTTATACAGCACCAGAAGGACGGAAACTATGATAGCAGACGTCGTCACCCAGGTAAAAAATCCAGAATAACGCTTGCTTCCTGAAATAGCGGGAACTATGCTGATACACAAGAAAATAATCAGTGCAATTATCAAGATATCTGTAAGCAGATAAATTGCACGGTGCTTCGTTCTATACATACCGACCCCATCCTATAAGTTACATTTTCCGCAGGGAAAGCCCTGAAAAATAAAAATGGATTTTCAGGGCTCTGTCGAAACTATTATACCACAGTATCGGCAAATTTTAAAACAGTATAGAGTGTATATATAGCGTAAGAAGGACTTCATTTTCCGAGCGAAGCCAATGGAACGAGGCTTGGCGAGGTAGTAGCATTTTCAATAGCGGCGTATTCTCGCATAAGCCTTTCCTGCTCCCTCGTTATCCGCGTAGGCAACTCCACCATCACCTTGATGTACAAATCGCCCTTACGTGTGGAGTTCACCGCAGGGACGCCCTCATTTTTAATCCGCAAAAGCTTGCCGTGCGTTGTACCGGCGGGAATTTTCAGAGTAATCTTGCGGTCATCAAGCGAGTTTATCATGATTTCCGCGCCAAGCACCGCCTGCGAAAGGCTGACGGGCACTGCGCAATAGAGGTCGTTGTCGTTGCGCTCGAAGTATTTGTCCTCGCGCACATGGATGACGATGATGAGATCCCCCGGATTGCCGCCGTTCGTTCCCGCATCTCCCGCGTGGGGAATAGAGATGCGCCTGCCGTCGTTCACTCCGGCGGGAATCTTTATCGTCATTATCTTGTCTTTTTCTTCAAGACCCGTGCCACGGCAGTAGGTACAGGGATGATCGAGCACCGTCCCCTTGCCGCCACAGGTGGGACAGGTTTGCTGTACGGCAAAAAAACCGGAACTGCGCCTAATCTGCCCCATGCCCTGACAAGTGGAACAGGTCTTGCGGCTTGCCCCCTGCGCGCCTCCCGTGCCGTTGCAGTGGGGGCAGCTTTCATTGTGCCTGAAACGGATGTCCTTTTTGCAGCCATAGACAGCGTCTTTAAAGTCAATTTCCAGATCATAGCGAAGGGAGGCACCGTCATTATTGCTGGCACGGCTTGACCGGCTTCCGCCAAAACCGCCGCCAAAGAGATTTTCAAAGATATCTCCAAAGCCACCCGCGCTGCCGCCAAAGAGATCGCTGAAGTCGTGGAAAGCATGGCTGTAGCCCTGACCGCCACCGCCCATGCCTTCAAGCCCTTCAAAGCCATACTGGTCATAGATCTGTCGCTTCTGGTCATCGCTTAGCACCTCGTAGGCTTCTGTCGCCTCTTTGAATTTCTCCTCGGCTTCCTTGTTGCCGGGATTCCTGTCGGGATGATATTTGATAGCAAGCTTGCGGTACGCCTTTTTTATGGAATCAGCATCGGCCCCCTTCTGGAGTCCTAAAACCTCATAATAATCACGTTTTGTAGCCATAATTTTATCCTGGAATTGACGATTCGCTCATTATTTTACTAAAAAATTACCCCCGTTGCAATAAAGAACGGAGGTAATTCTCTGCGCAACTAGAAATCACGCTTATTTGTCGTCATGCACCTCGTACTCTACATCGTCCGCAGTACCCTTGTCGAACTGCTTGCCTGAAGAAGCAGAAGCGTCAGCACCAGCTGAAGAAGCACCTGTTGAAGAAGCTCCGGCAGCGGAAGCAACTGAAGAAGTTCCTGCTGAGGCCCTGCCCCAGCTCCTGCCGCACCGGCAGCTCCCTGCTGTGCAGCCTGCGCCTTGTAAACCTCTTCGGCAATCTTGTAGGAAGCCTGCTTGAGGTTTTCGGTCTTCTTCTTGATGTCCTCAATGTTGTCGCCTTTGAGTGCCTCTTTCAAGTCATTCAAAGCAGCCTCGATGGAACTCTTGTCTGCGGCAGACACCTTGTCACCCAAGTCTTTGAGCGTCTTTTCGGTGGAATACACAAGACTGTCGCCTTCGTTCTTGGCATCAACAGCCTCGCGTTTCTTCTTGTCTGCCTCAGCATTTGCCTCTGCGTCCTTCACCATGCGGTCAATCTCTTCCTTGCTCAAGCCGCTTGAAGAGGTAATCTGAATGTGCTGCTCCTTGCCCGTGCCCATATCCTTTGCTGAAACATGCACAATGCCGTTCGCATCGATATCGAAGGTCACTTCAATCTGCGGCACACCGCGCGGTGCGGGAGGAATGCCAACGAGGTCAAAGCGTCCGAGTGTGCGGTTCTGAGAAGCCATTTCGCGCTCGCCCTGTAGTACGTGGATGCTCACCGCAGTCTGTCCGTCCGCAGCCGTAGAGAAGATCTGGCTCTTCTTTGTCGGTATGGTGGTATTGCGGTTGATGAGACGTGTAAACACACCGCCCATCGTTTCAATGCCGAGAGAAAGCGGGGTTACGTCAAGCAAAACCATGTCCTTTACATCGCCGGTAAGCACACCGCCCTGAATAGCAGCACCGATTGCCACCGCTTCATCAGGATTCACAGCGCGGCTTCCCTCTTTGCCGAAGATACTCTTTACCACTTCCTGAACCTTGGGCATACGACTGGAACCGCCGACAAGCAAGACTTCGTCGATCTGGTCTGCCCTCAGGTCTGCATCTTTGAGAGCCTTCAAACAGGGCTCACGGGTAGCCTCAAAGAGACTGTCGGTCATCTGCTCGAACTGTGCGCGGGTCAGAGACTTCTGCAAGTGCTTTGGTCCCGTAGCATCGGCAGTGATGAACGGCAGGTTGATTTCCGCTGTCGTCTGGTTAGACAGAGAAATCTTTGCATTCTCCGCAGCCTCGCGCAGACGCTGCATAGCCATGGGATCTCCCGCAAGGTTGATTCCCGTATCTGCCTTGAACTGATCGATGAGCCAGTTTACAATGGCACGATCCCAGTCATCGCCACCGAGGTGGGTATTGCCGTTCGTTGACTTTACCTCGAAAACACCGTCGCCCAGCTCCAGAATAGAAATATCGAAGGTACCACCACCGAGATCATACACGGCGATGGTCTTTTCTTTGTCCTGATCCTTGTTGAAACCAAATGCAAGGGACGCAGCTGTCGGCTCATTGATGATGCGCTTTACATCGAGACCTGCAATCTTTCCAGCATCCTTGGTGGCCTGACGCTGTGAATCGTTAAAGTATGCAGGAACGGTGATGACCGCCTCTGTCACTTGTTCGCCAAGGTAGTCCTCTGCAGTCTTCTTCATCTTCTGCAGGATGAATGCGGAAATCTCCTGCGGGCTGAATTCTTTGCTTGCACCGTTTTCCTGCACCTGTACGCGAACGTCATCGCCGTGGTCGAGGATAGTATATGGAAGCTTTGTTGTTTCGCCCTGCAACTCTGCATAGCGATGACCAATCAGACGCTTTACGGAGTACACCGTGTTCTTTGGATTGGTGATCATCTGGTTCTTTGCAGGCAGACCGACGATGCGGTCTCCCTTTGCCGTAAAGCCCACGATAGACGGCGTGGTGCGGAAGCCTTCTGCATTCTGGATGACGACAGGCTCGTTATTTTCCATGACGGCAACGCAAGAGTTCGTTGTACCCAAGTCGATTCCAATAATCTTTCCCATAATTATGTATTCTCCTCTATAAAACTAGCTTAGTTATCTGTTTCTGAACCCGCATCCGCAGATTCATCCTGTTTATCATCAGCTTTCACCGTGCCATCCGGGTTAGACACCATTACCTTGGCGTAGCGGATAACGCGGTCTTTCAGCTTATAGCCTTTCAAATAGACTGCTTTCAGCACCGGTTCAGCAACGGGATCTTCGGAAGTTCCAATCGCCTCGTGGATATCAGGATTGAAAGCATCGCCCACCTGCCCGTAAGCCACCAGATTGTACTTGTTCTCCAGCATACTCACAAGGCTCTTGTTTATCATGGTAACACCCTCGGCTATGGATTTCGGATCCGTCGCCGAAGAGGCAGCCTCCACAGTGCGGTCAAAATTGTCCAAGCTGTCAAGCAAATCCTTGAGCAGGTTGGTGTTTGCATAATCAAAGGCATCCTGTTTTTCCTGAATCATCCGCTTACGGTAGTTGTCAAAATCCGCAGTCTTCCGCAGAACCTGATCTTTGAGCTCAGCATTTGCCTTCGTCAGCTCTTCAATCTGTACCTGAAGCTCTTCGACTTTTGCATTTGCCACGTCAAGCTCGCTTTTTACTTCTTCCGGCGCCTCCTGCTCCTCGGCTGCCTCCATTTTTTCGGCATCCTCTTGAGCTTCCGTCGTTTCTTCTTTTACTTCTTCACTCATTACTGTATCCCAGCCACTGTTATTTGCTATTGGTAAAATAACAATCAAAAACAAAAAACGTCAATATTTATAGAAGAAAATTGTAAAGAATAGAGACTTGATTTCTATTCCTGCTACGCTCCGTAGCAGGGAAATTAGCGATTTGCAAACAAGATTTTCTTGTGCTACCGCCCTGCGTCGGCTACCATTGCCCCAGATTTCGATTTCAAGGAGCAAGGAAATGAAAAAATTATGTATTATGGCGCTTTTTGCGATGGTGATGGGCTCTGCGTTTGCGGAATGGAAGAGCGCTGGCGGCGTTTCGCTTTCTGTTCCATTCACGCATTTTGACACAGATGCGTTCGGCACGGTCAATCAAACGGCGGTCGGGCTTACGGGGAGCTACCTCGGCTATGCGCAGAACGGATTTACCGTAAAAGGAGCGCTTTCTGCGGGCGCGGCGTTCACGGGCGATGTTCCGCTCGGCACGGACAGCGGCTCTAAAGGCGGAATGTATGCGGATATAAGCCTTGGCGCGGGCTATTCGTTCATTCGCAGCGAAAAATGGCTTTTGTCGGCGACAGGACTTTTTGCGCTTTCGTTTTCGCGCTATACTCAAAAAAGCAAGACGGTGACGGACGCACAACTTGGCAAAGCGGAGCGCGTGTATTCGGCAGCGCTGTGCAATCTGGCGTTCGGAGCAGACATAACGGCGGCGCACCGAATTGGCAACAAAATGAGCATCTGCGCGGGCATCCAGTTCCGCTATATTCCCGGCGGCACGACCTTCCAGAGCGTCTTGAACGGCAAGGACGATTACGCGCGGATTGATTTGCACACGGACGACATTTTCACTTCGTTCCAGATTGCGCCGTCAATCGGGCTTATGTGGTCATTTTAAGGAGAATTTTATGGCATTTGCAGAAAAACTTTCAGCCCTCAGAAAAGCGGCAGGACTTTCGCAGGAGCAGCTTGCGGACAAGCTTGGGGTTTCCAGACAGGCAATCACAAAATGGGAGACGGGGAACGGCGAGCCGACACTTGAAAATCTCCGCGCTGTCGCCACGCTGTTCCGCGTTTCCTTTGACGAGCTGCTCGGTGGCGCTATAGTTTCAGATAAAACGAAAACTACCTGCTACGAAAGTCTCACCGAGTACGACATTGACGCGATGAAGCATTTTGACATCCATACAGGCGGAGCAAAAAGCGTTTCCGTCCGTGCGATTGAAGGTGAGAAATTGACCGTCCGCTAATTGCCCGTCGATTGAACTTGACGGCAGAATCGCCGCGCTTTCGGTGGCGGATGTGCAGGGCAGGATTGAAGTGCAGTCAAACCTTGATATGCAGATTGAACTGAACGCATTTTCAGGCTCGTTTGAGCTGAACCAGCTGTTCGCCACTTCGCGGCTGAGCGTGCCCAGCAATTTCGCCTTCCGAGAATGCAGGCGCGGCATCGCAAACAGCATCCATTACGAAGAAAACGGCGCGCAAACGCAGTCATTCGCCACGCCCGCCGCAGAAAACTGCATAGAGCTGAACGGCATGAAAAGCGAGCTGGTCATCGCACGGCGGCAGTGAGTACTTATGACGTTTTACCCCTCTTAAAGGCAGAAGACAATCAAACCTATACAGCAAGGGTGCTTAACGCTATACTCCGAGAGTGTTTAAATCTATACTTCGAAGGTGTTTAAACCCATACTCCGAGGGTGTCAAAACCTATACTTCGAAGGTGCTTAAACCTATACTCCGAGGGCATCGAAACCCATACTCCGAAGGTCTTTAAAGCCTTGCAAAAGATGGGACTCCCAGCCTATAATTGGAGCAGAGGATAAAAATGCAACGAATTACGAATTTGAAGGAGGCGGCGCCTGGTTCTGGTGGGGGCGCACCTGGTGCGAGCCGGCGGAGTTCCGCGCGTTCAGCCGCCTGACGGCGGACTACCTGCGCGCGGCCTGCGGCGAGGGACAGATCCTCTTCGCCTACACGGTGGACCGCACCTGGCACGACTTTGGCCGGGAAGGGGACACAGCCAACACGTTCCTCGCCTACTACCCGGGCGAGAAATACGTGGACGTCGTCGGCCTCGACGACTATTCCATTGCCCGCGGCTGCGACAGCGACGCGAAAGTGGAGACGGCCAAGGCCGAGACGGTCCGCAAGCTCCGGCTCATCAGCGATTTCGCGAAGGCGCACGGACACGTCGCCGCCCTCACCGAGACGGGCGGCAAGAACAAGCGCGACGACTTCTGGGTCCATCTGCACGGCATCCTGACGGCGGAAGGCGTCCGGTGCGCGTTCGTCGACACGTGGGGCGGCTGCTACGGCACGATTCCCGACACGCCCGCCTCCGAGCAGGACGAGATCGCGTTCGCGCGCCGTCCGGAAGTGCTGATGGCGGGTCCCGGGACCGGTTTCAGGAAACTTATGCAAAAATGAGTCAAGAAGCGACAGGAGTGTCGCTTCTCCGTTGCCGCGTCAGCGGAAGATGATCACGGTGCCGGCGGTGTACTCCAGCACGAGCGTCTTGCCGTCCCCGTCGAGGCGGACGACCCAGTCCTTGCTGTCGCGCGTGAGCTTCGACTCGTTCCAGTTCAGCGTCGCGGCCGTGAGGACGGGGAAGGATTTCCGGCCGTTGCGGGCGATCAGGGCCGCGTTCGTGAGCGTGACGGTCGCGCCCGGCGCGAAGGTGACGGGCACGGACGAGACGAGCTGCTTGCCGGCCGCGAGGTCCGCGCCGTCGAC
>CAKZZK010000312.1 GCA_937885235.1 uncultured Treponema sp. | reverse complement strand
AGCCGTTGATGCGGCTGATAATCTGAGCGGCATCCTTTCCAAGACCGTTCAGGATGACGCGAAGCTTGTTCTTGCGCACTTTATTTGCATTTGCGGCAATCTTGATAGCGCCCTCGGCAGCCGCAAAGGACTCGTGACCGGCGAGGAATGCAAAACACTGCGTCTCCTCGCTCAAAAGCCGTGCACCAAGGTTGCCATGCCCAATGCCCACTTGGCGGTCATCGGCAACAGAACCCGGCAGACAGAACGCCTGCAATCCTTCGCCGATGGCGGCGGCGGCATCAGAACCGCTGATGGTACCAGCCTTCTCGCCCTTCTTGATTGCGATTGCGGAACCAAGCACGTAAGCCCACTTGGCATCCTCAAAACAAATCTGCTGCGTGCTCTGGCAGATATCGTAGGGATCAAATCCCTTGTTCTTGCACAGGTCGCGGGCTTCGTTCAGCCCCTTTTCGCCCTCGCTGAAACCATACGCCTTCAGAGCCTTGTTCACCTGCGGAATGCGGCCCTCAAAATCTTCAAATAATGACATAACTAAATCCTCGTAAATGTGTGTTACGTGGCAGAGCCGCGCTATTCTTTTCTCGGGTCAATAAACTTCACCGCGCCCTGGTCTTCCGTAATGCGGCCATAGTGCGTCCTAGCCTTCTCAATGGCTTCCTTGGGCTCAACGCCGGCTTTAAGCGCATCCATAAGCTTGCCGATGTTGATGGTCTTGTAACCGATAATCTGGTTGTCTTTGTCGAGGGCAAGCTGCTCTACATAGCCTTCCGTCATCTCAAGATAGCGGGGACCTGTCTTGCGGGTGGCAAACATGGTACCAACCTGACTCCTCAGGTTCTTACCAAGGTCTTCCAGAGAGGCACCCACCTTGAGGCCGTCCTTTGAATAGGCAGACTGAGTACGTCCGTAAATAATCTGAAGGAAAAGCTCGCGCATGGCGGTGTTGATGGCATCACAGACGAGGTCGGTATTCATTGCCTCGATGATGGTTTTGCCTATCAGGATTTCGCTTGCCATGGCAGCGGAGTGTGTCATGCCGGAACAACCGATGGTCTCCACAAGGCATTCCTCAATAACGCCGTTTTTGACATTGAGCGTGAGCTTGCAGGCACCCTGCTGCGGTGCGCACCAGCCTATGCCGTGCGTAAAGCCGGAAATGTCCTTTTGATCCTTTGCCTGGACCCATGCGCCCTCTTCCGGGATAGGAGCAGGCCCGTGATAGGCGCCTTTTGCAAGCGGACACATATGTTCCACTTCTGCAGTGTACTTCATACCGTTTACCTCGAATAATTAGTAAATAGAGTTAATCAAACTGCATACACAGTCCGAGTATATCTGAAATTATACCATACATCTTTTTATTCATCAACTGTCGAAGAAGTCAGTTTCAAAAGTCCTCAAAATTTCCAGTATCGGTTTTCTTTAAAACATAACGACGTTCTTCCCCATCAGCTTACCCTTGTAGAGCTTTTCATCGGCGTTTTTGAAAGTTTCAGTGATAGTGGAACCCTTGTTATGGGCGGCAAAGCCGCAGGTCATGCCGACGGGGAGAATGCTTTCATTGTAAAGATAGCGGGAACTCATGATGCTGTCATGCAGATGCTGTATGATATGCTTGCACTCATCGATGGCGGCAGACTCCTGCACGGGCGTTTTTGCTTCGTATTTTTGCACGATAAGGAATTCATCTCCGCCCCAGCGGGCAATATCTGTGGCAGGTCCGCTTTTTTCCTCTTTGACACCGTCCACCATCTTTTTGCATATAGTTTTAAGCACATAGTCACCCGCATCGTGACCGAAGGTGTCGTTAATTCTTTTAAAGTTATCTACATCTACAATGGTGATACAGAAATTCACCCCGCCTTTTTCCGCGTTTGCCTGATAATCCGCAAGAATCTCGTGCATCCGCCTGCGAGTGTAAACCTGGGTCAGCTCATCATAGTCAGCAATCTGGTGCAGCTTGTCCTCGCTTTTGATAACCACTTTGGTGTAATTATGGAGGGAGAAGAAAATAAACACAAATATAAGTGCGCTATTGGCAAGGAAGCAACGATGTAGCACAGCTTCTTCCTGCCGGTAAAACGGCGGAACCACATAGCTGTAGATTCGCAGGGCAAGAAAGAGAAAGATAGCGGTTATCGTCACCAAAAATGGGATGTAGCGCATGAGCTTCTTTCGTATGTAAATGTATTTTGTATAGTAGATTACGCTGATGAGTCCGAAACAGTAGATTGAAAAGCCTGCATCCCAACCAACACAGACTGTAGCTGCCATAAGGTGCAGGATGATTTCCAGCGGCATGGCGATGATGTAAAGCTGTATAAAGTGAAGAATAAAGAGGTAGCTCAAGGCATAGAATACCACGCTCGCAATGTTGAAATAAAACATCGGCCTGACATGCAGAGAGCGGAACAACAGTACAAGCATGATATGCGTTACGAGAAGCCCTGTATTGAGGATAAAAGCTACGAGGGAAAATTCCTTACGTTTATCAAAATTTACTGTTGCCACAATATTTCTATTATAACATGTAGAGTGAGGTGTGACAAGAGAAAGTCTGCGGTTGCCCTGACAAAGTCATAGACACTTATACGATGGTGTACTATAATATATGGTATGGATATGACTCTCGAAGAGATACGGTATGAGGCGATGGAGGAGCAGCGCGAGCGGTCAAAGGCAAAGACAGCCACTGAACAACAGACGGAGGAGGAGCGGAAGGAGCTTTTCCTCGCTATGACGAAGGAAAGACACGAAAGCGAGCGTCTGCAGGATGAGACGGAGCGCGGAGTGGCACGGGGCAAGGCGGAGGCACACCGCCTTGCCCGCAAGGAGCAGAAGGAAAATGCGCGTCGTTCTGCAGACGAACTCGAAAGGGTTCGGCTTGAGGCAAAGGCGGAACGCTTGCAGCGGCAGGCAGAAGATGCCGCCCAAAAGCAGGAAGGGCTGGTCAAATGCACGCTGTGTGGGGCGCTGAATGAGCGCGGGCAGAAGGTCTGCGCCGCCTGCGGCATGAACCTGCGCTACAAATCCGTCATCAAACTGTCATAAGGTTCATTGAAGCTTCACGATGGAACACATTCTCATGCACAAAGATATTCCCGTGCTCAGCTTTGACCTGCGGGAATGCGACATAAACAGCATACATGAGATCATCACTGCCGCACACCTGCCCGTCGGTATTTCCAACTTTCTAAAGCCGGAGCAGCTGCGGCTCGCTTTTTCCGCCGGGTAGTTCGCAGAACGGACAGGCAGACCTGCCGCCCCTCGACGGAATTGCGGATTGGTTTTACGAGCTTCTTTCACAGAATCCTCACGGCAAGAATCGCGGAGTGCACGGGAATTTCACGGCAATCAACCTGTTGAACACGTTTTCAATCGCCTTGCACTGCCGACAGGCGGTATTTTTGTACTAGTATTTCTATCTCTTGCGCAGAAAAATTTCCTTGTTATAATCAAGACCATACATAATGCAGGAACAGAGAGTTCTGCATTCAGGAGGATTTTAATGAAAAAGATTGTACGTTTTGGTCTTTCGGCGCTGCTTGCAGCGGGACTTACGGCGGGCTTTATGAGCTGTAACAAGGACAATGGCAATAATGGCAGCGGAAGCGGCTCTTCGTCATCTTCATCTACTTCTTCAAGCAAGACAGACCCCAACGCGGCAGTAACGCTCAACGTTTGGTGCTGGGATCCAGGCTTCAATATCTATGCAATGAACGAAGCGGCAAAGATTTATAACCGCGAGAAGCCCAATGTAAAGATAAACATCGTTGAGACACCGTGGGACGACCTACAGCAGAAGCTTATCGCTTCCCTCTCCGCAAACGACACCTCTTCCCTGCCCGACATCATCCTCATGCAGGACAATGCCATCCTTAAAAACGTTTCAAACTATCCCAACGCATTCGTGCCGCTCAACGGCAAGATTGACCTTTCCCAGTTCGCACAGTTCAAGGTAGCGTTCGGCGAGGTAAACGGCAAGAACTACTCAGTTCCCTTCGACAACGGTGTTACCGCTACATTCCTGCGCACCGACATCATCAAGGATGCAGGGCTCACTGTAGATGACTTCAAGGATATCACTTGGGATCGCTTCCACGAGCTTGGCAAGATTGTAAAGCAGAAGACCGGCAAGTATATGATTTCCTTCGTCGGCAACGACCCCGACTTCGTGATGGTAGCCCTCCAGAGCGCAGGCACTTGGTTCTTCGATGAAAACGGCAAAGTGAACATCGCCAAGAACCCCGCCCTCCTCGAAGGCTTGAAGATCTATGCAGATATGGTTGCCGACGGCACCTGTCTCGCTGTGCCCGACTGGAACGCTTTTGTTGCCTCTGTAAACAATGGTCAGGTAGCTTCCTCCATCGACGGTTCATGGATGGTGGGTATCATCTCCGCACAGGCAGACCAGGCTGGCAAGTGGGGACTTACCACTACGCCGCGCCTCACTGTGCCCGGTGCAAAGAACAGCTCAAGTCAGGGCGGTTCTTCATGGATGATCATGTCAAACTCCAAGTATCAGGACGTGGCGGCAGACTTCCTCAACAAGACTTTTGCCGGCAGCAAAGAGCTGTATGAGACCATTCTTCCTTCATCTGGTGCCATTGCAACATGGCTCCCCGCAGCAAACTCCCCCGCTTATGAAAACGGCAATGACTTCTTCGGCGGTCAGAAAATCTACAAGGATCTGGTGAACTATTCAAACGACATTCCCCGCGTAAAATACGGCATGTACAACTACGAGGCCCGTTCAGAAGTGGGCGTGGCTGTTGCAGACATCCTCAAGGGATCAAGCGTTGCCGATGCACTCGCAAAGGCAGAGAAGAACGTGCAGTTCATCATGGGTGAGTAAACAGACGGCTTTCTTCCGCTCTTCAAAATCCACATAACATTATCTGGCAGGTTTGCAAAAACCTGCCTTTTTTAAGGACTGTCTCATGGCAAAAAAAATATCACTGGAATCGAAATATAGCAGGGCGGGCTGGTGCTTTATAATGCCGGCTGCGGTTCTTATTTTCGTATTAAACTTCTTCCCGATGATTCGGGCGTTCTTCCTCTCGCTCCAGTCCGGTGTGGCAAACAATCTGCACTTCACGGGGCTGAGGAATTACATCAGGCTCTTGCAGGACGAGCGCTTTCTGTATTCCGTCCGCAATGTATTCATCTATCTGATTTTCCAGGTGCCCATCATGCTCTTTCTGGCAATCGTGCTTGCGAGCATCCTCAACGACACACGCCTTAAGTTCAGGGGCATTTTCCGCACCATCATATTCCTTCCCTGCGCGACAGCTCTCGTGTCCTCAGCATTGATCTTCAAGTCTATCTTCGGTATGGACGGCATCATCAACCACTGGTGCATGACGCTGGGGCTTTTGAGCACTCCCAAAAACTGGCTTGCCGACCCCGTGTGGGCAAAAATCATCATCATCATCTGTATCACCTGGCGCTGGACGGGCTACAACACTGTGTTCTTCCTTGCTGGCTTGCAGAACATAGATTCAAGCATCTATGAAGCGGCTAAGATAGACGGCGCTTCTACTGTGCACCAGTTTATGAAAATTACGCTTCCCCTGCTCCGCCCCGTCATCCTGCTGACGTCGATTATGTCCATCAACGGAACGCTCCAGCTTTTCGACGAAGTGCGGAACCTTACCGGCGGTGGTCCCGGCAACGAGACCATCACCATATCGCAGTACATCTACAATCTTTCATTTGTCAACAACCCGCAGTTTGGCTATGCAGCGGCTATCTCGTATGTCATCCTCATCATGGTGGCCCTGCTTTCATTCCTGCAGCTTAAAATAGGAGACAGAAATGCAGACTAGGAAACCAACGCTCAACAAGGCGCCGATTTACGAATATATCTTCATCATCTTTATCTGCGCACTTTCTATATTTCCGTTCTACTTTATGATTGTGTCCGCGACGAACAAAAGCACGGACGTCATAGCGGGTCGTATGACCCCGGGGCTGTATCTTTTCCAGAACTTTAAGACGCTTCTGACGACGCCTACGACGAGCCTGTGGCTTGCCCTGTGGAACTCTCTGCGCACCACGACCATCCAGACGCTTTTGAGCATCTTCATCTGCTCGCTTGCGGGCTATGGCTTCCAAGTGTATCGCGACAAGCGTAAGGACACGATGATGAACATCCTGCTTTTGTCTATGATGATTCCCTTCGCTTCCACCATGGTGCCGCTCTTCAAGATGTTCAGCACGGCGCACCTCTTAAACACCACGCTGGGCTTTGTGCTGCCTTCCGTGTCTACGGCGTTCCTGATTTTCTTCTTCAGGCAGAACTCTCAGGCGTTCCCCTTGGAGACAATACAGGCTGCCCGCGTGGACGGGTTGAGCGAATTCGGCATCTACCTGCGTGTCTATATGCCGATTATGTCGCCAACCTTTGCAGCCGCCGCAATCGTCACCTTCATGAACGCATGGAACAACTATATGTGGCCGCTGATTGTCCTGCAGAAGAACAATATGCGCACTATGCCGCTTTTTGTAACAGGACTGACGGCAGGCTACGTGACGGACTACGGTATGCTCATGCTCGCCGTATCGATTATGACGCTGCCAACCATCATCCTCTTCTTCACACAGCAGAGGCGCTTTGTGGAAGGCATTACCGGTTCGGTAAAATAAGATAATTAACTCAAACTTCCCACATGAAAAACTCCAGGTGAGCCTTGTAAAATATAGGGGG
>CAKZZK010000311.1 GCA_937885235.1 uncultured Treponema sp. | reverse complement strand
ATATACGACAAAGTCGCTTTCGAATTCTTGCGACAAATTCCCTTACGAATAATAGGGGGGTATTTTTATTCAAAAAAAGCATTGTCATTATTTAAATACTATGATATAATCCGCTGTTATGAACTACTATTGCATCATGGTGCGGACGGGCTTTGAAGAAGAATTCAAAGCCGATGCATTAGAAAAAATGAAATCCTCGCATCTGGAACAGGCTTCGAGCACGCAGTTTTGGTGTTTCAAACGGAAACTGCGCATCGGTGGCAAGGAAAACGGTCGTGTTATCGTTCCGCCGCTGTTTCCCGGCTACATTTTTATGGGGGTAAACGGCGAGCTGGACAACTATCTCTTCGAGGAAATCCGCAAGGTAAAGTATTTCTATCATTTTTTGAGCAGCAATACAAATCGGGTCGCGCTCTACGGGAGGGACTTGGAAATCATGCACCATCTGCTGCGTTTTGGAGAGACGTCCGGCTTCTCCAAGGCGCGTTTTGATGAAAATGACCGCATAGAGATTGTAGATGGCTTTGCAAAGGGAAAATTTGGAAAGATTTTGAAGGTAGACCGCCGCAAGCAGCGCGTAACGGTAAAGCTTGATTTCTGCGGGAGTATAAATACCCTTGTCCTTGGCTATGAGCTGATAACTCAGGCTCCTGAGGAGAAAGATAAAAAAGCAGAATGATTGACTAAATCCTTGTTATCAACTACTATACAGTAACTATGACTGTAAACGAATTGCGTTCTAAGTACATTAATTTTTTTAAGTCTAAGGAGCACGTGGAGATAAGCGGAAAATCCCTGCTTCCGAACAATGACCCGACAGTTTTGTTTACGACGGCAGGTATGCAGCCTCTTGTTCCCTATTTGCTCGGCGAACCGCATCCCGCAGGCAAGAGGCTTACGGATTATCAGAAATGCGTGCGCACAGGTGACATTGATTCCGTGGGCGATGCGAGCCACCTGACCTTTTTTGAGATGCTCGGCAACTGGAGCCTCGGTTCATATTTTAAAAAAGAATCTATCGCGTATAGCTATGAATTTCTCACTTCTCCTGACTATTTGAATATCCCGAAAGAAAAGATGAATGTAACAGTCTTTGCAGGCGAAGAAGCCGACGGCACCGTTATTCCCCGTGATGAGGAAGCTGCCGCCTGCTGGGAGTCTATGGGCATTCCGCGGGACCATATTTTCTTCCTGCCCCGTGCCGACAACTGGTGGGGACCTGCCGGACAGACCGGTCCCTGCGGTCCAGATACAGAGATTTTCTATGACAACGGGCAGCCCAAGTGCGGTCCAGATTGCAGGCCCGGCTGCCACTGCGGCAAATACCTTGAAATCTGGAACAATGTGTTCATGGGCTACAATAAAGATGCTCAGGGACATTACAACGAGATGGAACGCAAGTGCGTTGATACGGGAATGGGCGTGGAACGCACGGTGTCCGTGCTGAACGGGCAGAAGTCCGTGTATGAGACGGATGTTTTTCTTCCTATTATACAGTGCATTGAAGGGCTTTCCGGCAAGAACTACGGCGCAAATGCTTCTGATGACGCGGCAATCCGCATCATCGCTGACCATGCGCGCACAGCCACCTTCATTCTGGGAGACCCGCAGGCAGTGACTCCCGCCCGCACGGGAGCCGGCTATATCCTGCGGCGCATCATCCGCCGTGCCGTGCGCTACGGGCGCAAGCTTGGCATTGAAGGCTGCTTCCTTTCAAAGCCCGCGGAAATAATCATCGCTGAGTACACGGAGGCATATCCGGAGCTTGCAGAGCATGCGGCTTTCATCAAGGAGCAGCTTGCGCTTGAAGAGGAACGCTTTGGCAAGACGCTGCGGGCAGGCGAAGGCGAGTTCCAGAAGCTTCTGCCCAACCTGCAGAAAAATCCAAAGAAGATAATCCCCGGACGTGTCGCTTTCCGCCTCTATGATACCTTCGGCTTTCCCATCGAGATTACCGAGGAGATGGCAAAGGAAAACGGGATGACGGTGGACGTCGAGGGCTTCAAGGCTGAGGAGAAGAAGCATCAGGAGGAGAGCCGCACGCTCTCTGCCGGAACCTTCAAGGGCGGTCTTGGAGACCACAGCGAGGTGACGACGAAGTACCATACCGCCACGCACTTGCTGCAGGCGGCGCTTGTGCAGGTGCTCGGAGACGAGGTTGCTCAGAAGGGCTCCAACATCACTCCCGAAAGGATGCGCTTTGACTTTAGCTTCCACCGCGCTATGACTAAAGAGGAAATTCAGAAGGTGGAGGACATCGTGAACGAGCAGATTCAGAAGGATTTGCCCGTGACGATGGAGGTCCTCCCGCTGGAAGAGGCAAAAAAGTCTGGCGCGCGGGCTCTGTTTGGCGAAAAATACGACAGCCAGGTGAAGGTATATACTATCGGCGCCACGGATTCGTGGTTCAGCAAAGAGGTCTGCGGCGGACCGCATGTTCAGCATACGGCGCAGATTGGGCATTTCCACATTGCAAAAGAGCAGTCGTCTTCTGCGGGGGTGCGCCGTATACGCGCCACCATAGAGGGCGGGCTGCCGTTGGATAAATAAATTTTGCGAATGTGTAACAAATTTATTTCTAAACGGTTTGTTTTTATGAAGTAGGATGGCGCAGTTATCCGCCTGTGCCTTAAATTTCAGTAAGAACGAGGATTTTGTATGAAACGTATTTTAATTGGAATAAGCTTTTTCCTTGCAATGGCTGCTTCCGTGTTTGCACAGAGCAGTGATTTAACTCCGCTGGCAGTCATCAAGCTGGACAAGCAGGAGACCATTACGCTTAAGCAGTTGCGTTCCCGTGTGGAGTTCCTGAAGATTGAGACCGGCGTGGAAAAGCTGACTGTTGAGCAGAAGAAGCAGGTGCTTGACTCTCTCATCTCTGAGAAGCTGGTGGTGCAGGCTGCCGCAAAAGAGGGTATTACGATTTCAGACAGCGATGTGAATGCCGCCTTCCTGAGCACATTCAGCCAGCAGCTTGGCCAGCAGGTGACTGAGGCACAGCTTAACGACTTTATTCAGCGCCAGACAGGCAAGACGCTTGCCGAGTACATCAAAGACCGCACGAATATGACGCTTGCCGAGTATAAAGAGTATCTTCGGAACCAGCTGATAGCCCAGCGCTATGTCTTTGCAAAGTCTCAGGATGCCCTGTGGCAGGTTGCGGCGACGGATGCCGAAATCCGTCAGGCGTATGAGATGAACCGCGCCCAGTTTGTGTGGAGCGATATGATGAAGCTCTTCCTTGTGGTCGTGCCGAAGGGCTCTGACGCGCCGGCGGCAAAGACTGCGGCAGAGGGACTGCTTGCCCAGTACAAGAGCGGCGGTCCGGGAACAGAGCTGAAAATCCGCTCTTCCACTGACAACGGCAAGAAGTATCAGGCAGACTATCTTATCATACAGAAGTCTTCTGAGATGGCGCAGCGCCTCGGCTGGACTTATGATAAGCTGATTGAGCTTTTTGGCAGGAACAAGGGCTATGTCGGCGAGCTGAGCGTGACTGACCGCGACTACCAGTTCTACGTCGTAATCGACAAGTATGCGGCAAAGATGCTTGAGCTGAGCGACATCGTTGAGCCCGATTCAACGGTGACGGTGTATGACTTCATCAAGCAGCGTCTGACCGCGCAGAAGCAGAGCCAGTTCCTGTCCACTTCTGCACAGGAGCTTGCCAAGGGGCTTGATACCAAGGCTAACGTAGACCGCAGGAAGACTGGTTCTTCCCTCGACAAGGTTTTGGAAAACTGGTAGGCAAGCTAATTGTCACGGAAAAAAGGACGTGTTTTAGCTTTTCAGGCTCTTTACGCCTATGATCTGGGAGGAAAGAGCCTTGAAGAGCTTCTGTCATTGACTTGGCATGTATCTGAGGAGGGCGAGGAAGATGATCCTGCCCCCCTCCCTCAGGACACGCAGGATTTCGCGCGCATCCTCATAGCTGGTACGATAAACCATCTTGCTGAAATAGATGCTGCGATAGAGCGGCATCTGAAAGAGGACCGCACTATCGCGGATATGCACAGGGTGTCTTTGGCAATACTCCGCATCAGCGTGTACTCGCTCCTTTTCCAGAAGGAAATAGACGCGAGCATCATCATAGACGAGGGGATTACCATAGCAAAGAACTACGGAGAGGGGAATTCCTTCAAGTTCATCAACGCATTGCTCGATAATGTGAATAAAGAGTTACGGACTTGAATGGTAAAAAACATCGGATTATAATTGTTATCCTTCTCATTGTGGTCTTGGCTGCCCTTGCGGTGGGGGGCTTGGCGGTAGCGAAACGCTTGCGTTCCTCCCACTATGAGGGAGCTTCAATAGCCACCGAGCTTGATTTAATCGATACCTATATTCAGCAGGGAGACATGGTGCAGGCGCTCGAATCTTTGGAAAAGATAGAGAATCGGGCGCTCGCCATGTATGACCGCATCGGCATCTACAAGCGCTATATGGTGCTTGGTGAGCAGAAAAAGGCTGAGCAGAGCCTTGTGCGCTCGATGAAGAAATTCCCTGACAGCAAGGAAATCCTTGCAATCTACGGCAATTTGCTTTTGCGGCAGGACAGGGTGCGTGAGGCGGTAAAGAAGACCGCGAAGCTTTCCGGCTCTGACTACGGTTCTGTGTATGCGGAAGCCTTTATGCGCTATGCGGCTTCCAGCGAGTGGGACGCGGATTCCCTCTTTGCGTCAAAAAAACTCTTCAAGAAAAAGCAAAAGAAACGCTCTCCCGAGGGAGAGGAGTCTCCTTCCCTCTTTTTGGACAGGCGTTTTATTCCCATCTATACGGATGCCTTCAAAGGCTCGGGAATTACAAAGTGGGTGGTGAATGCCGCTGCTTTGCTGATGGAGGACGGCCGTTATGCGGACGCCGCCGCCCTCTGCCCGCAGGATGCCGACACCTTCCGCGACGCGCTCTTCTGGGGCTTGGTGTATTACGACAGCGGAAACTACGCGGAAAGCCTTGCCATGCTGCTGAAGGCTGACTCCCTCGATGCCTCAAATGACATACGCTCCGCCATTGAACTGCGGGCGCTTGAATCTGATGCCTATTACGTTCTGGGCGACGACGCTTCTGCGCAGGCAATGCGCGAAAAGATTCTCGATTCCTCTTCGCCCTATATGGACGCTTTCATTCAGGACAAGACGCCGGACCTTGGGCGGGTGCTGCCCCTGCTGTTTATGAATACGGCGCTCTACGCAAGGGATTCCGGTGATCCTGCCGCGCAGTATGAAAAGCTCTATGAGCTGATAAATTACTACCCCACATATGAGCCGGGGCTTGCCGCATACGGGGAATATGCCATTGAATCCCAGAGGCGGCCGGAGGAAGACAGCTTGGCACGCTCGCTGCGCTCTGCCGGTCTTCGCTCTATGGGAATGGAGGCGCGGGATGCTGTGCCTGTGGTGGCGTTTTCCGATGTGATAGCCCGCATCGACGCGGCTCTGGCGGAGGAGAGCAATCCCTCGCTTGTCGTGCTCAAGGAAATCATGCGGGCTGAACCTGAGCGGGGGGAAGAAAAGACGCTGAAAGCTTCCCGCGTGTGGAAGCTGCTCGAAGAGAACGAAATTGGTCCGTCTCTCTATCCCGCAGAGGTGCTGCACTACGTTATAGTGACGCTCATCGCCAACGACGATGTGCCGAGCGCCCGAAAGCTCTTTCGCTCTGCTGTTCTCGCTTCCTACGGCAAAGAGGGCGAGGAAGCTGATGACGTGCTTGCTGACCCGCAGCGCCTGAACCTCTGGGAGTGCGAAGTTGCGGCGTATCTTGCCGCCTATGACAAGCGCTATCCGGTGGCGCAGGAGCTTTACTCCCATATCCTTGAAAAGTATACCGCGCGGAGCCCCATGCTGAACACCGCGGGGCAAAATGACGCAGTGACCGGTGCCTATGTGAACCTTGCCAATGTTCATGCGGGCTACAACAGGCATGCGGATGCCTTGGAGCTGCTGAACCGCGCTTCTTCCCGTGCGACGGAGGTGCGTCTGCGGGCGGAAATCCTCTATCGCATAGCGGCAGAATGCCATGCGGCGGGCAACAGCAAGGATGCGGTGCGCTCATTGCAGTACGCACTTTCCCTCAATCCCTCCCACAACCGTGCCCATCTCCTGCTCAAGAGAATTCAAGACGGCAAATAAATTTGACGTTCCGCTGCTTTTTTATTAGATTAATGGATAATAAATGAAAGCCCTGAAATCTTGGGGCTTTCAAAGCGTACTGAATCTCTTTTGGAGGAATTATATGAAAGTAAAGCCATTGGCAGACCGTGTGCTTGTGAAGCAGGCTGCCGCTGAAACACAGACAAAAAGCGGCATCATCATTCCCGACACTGCTCAGGAGAAGACCCAGCAGGCAACAGTAGAGGCTGTAGGTCCCGGTACTGACAAGGAGAAGATTACGGTAAAGGTGGGCGACAGGGTGCTGTACGATAAATATGCCGGTACCGGCATAAAGATTGACGGCGAAGACTACCTCATCTTGAAGAACGCGGACATCATTGCCGTTATTGAATAGAATTTTTAAAGCCACGCTGGTGCTCATGCCAGAGTGGCTTTGCGTGTATCAAATTGTTTAGTTTCCTTCCTTGTAATTTTTAATCTGAGTCAAAATAACACAAAATATCGCAGTGAAATGAACGCTGCGTTAAAATGATACAGTCTTTTATCCCCTTTTTTCTCCTCTGTGGAAAAAACAGCCCTGTTTTTCCCGTTTTTTTATCTATTTTTGCGCTAATGCAGTGTAAATTTCGTTTTTGGCATAAAAATTGCTATTACTTTCAATAGATAACATACTTGCCTTTTAGAGGAGATTATATATGGCAAACGATGACAGCGTACTGAACATTTATTTGAAAGAGATCAACAAGATTCCATTATTGTCCCGTGAAGAGGAGACAGAGCTGGCTGTGAAAGCCGCAGCTGGCGATAAAGCCGCAAAAGACAAGATTGTGCGTGCTAACCTGCGTTTTGTCATCAATGTGGCAAAGCAGTATCAGAACCACGGAATAGATTTTATTGATTTGGTCAGCGAGGGAAACATAGGGCTTATGACCGCCGTCGATCACTTTGATGTGAGCAAGGGCTATCATTTTATTTCCTATGCTGTGTGGTGGATCCGTCAGGCTGTGCTGAAAGCCATCTGTGAAAAGAGCCGCGCCATCCGCCTGCCGCTGAACAGGGCAAATGAGCTTGTGCAGATAGAGAAAGCCCGCAAGATTGTGGCAGGCAGAAAGACCGAGGAGCAGGAGATAGAGGAAATCGGCAAGATGCTGAACATGGAAAGCTCCCACGTGCGCGAGATGATAAACCTGTCCCGCGAGATGGTGAGCCTTGACGCTACAGTGTCCGCTGACGACAACAAGAGCACCATCGGCGACCATGTTGAAGACACCCGCTTTGCCAGTCCGTATGAGCAGGCGCTCACTGCCTCTATGCGCAAGGACATTGACGATGTGCTTAAAACGCTGCGTCCCAACGAGGCAAAGGTGCTCCGCCTGCGCTACGGTCTGAACGGGTACAAGCCAATGTCCTTGAAAGAGGTCGGCGATGTCTGCAACCTGACAAAGGAGCGCATCCGCCAGATAGAAAAGCATGCCCTTGTGCGTATGCACCATCCTTTCCGTATGCAGCGCTTGGAAGGATATATCGCATGAGCCTCGGACTTATTTTATAGATTGCGCTCTTTTTTGAGCTGCATAAATGCGTCGTGCCTTGCCATGGCGAGCATCTCCCTGTCGCGGGAGAGGTCAGCGATGCCGAGCGCAAGGTAGCCTGACTGCGCGGTACCGTTTACTTCCCCCGGCCCGCGCAGCTTAAGGTCTTCTTCCGCAATCACAAAGCCGTCTGTGCTTTCGTGAAGCGCTTTCATGCGGGCAATGCCCGTCTCCGTGATATTTTTCCCGTAAATCAAAAAGCAGTATGACTGAAAGAGTCCCCGCCCCACGCGCCCCCGCAATTGGTGGAGTTCCGCCAGACCGAAGCGGTCTGCGTGCTCAATGACGATGCAGGTGGCATTCGGCACATCCACGCCGACTTCCACCACCGTCGTAGCGACAAGCACCTGCGTCTTGTTTGCACGGAAATCTTCGAGTATTTTGTGCTGCTCTTCTTCCGCCACCTTGCTGTGGATGAGCGCGCAGGAATAGCTTTTATAGACCTTTTTTGAAAGAAAGGTGAACATCTCTTCTGCGGATTTAAGCACTTCGTTCTTAAGGGCTTCTGCATCCTCCGCCTCTTCCCCCTCGCTTATGCGGGGATAGACGAAATATGCCTGATGACCTGCCTCCAGCTCCTTCTGGACGGCGCTGTAGACATTGTGCTCGTTTCCCATCCTGCAGAGGTAGGTCTTTACGCTTTTTCTCCCCGGGGGCATGGTGCGGATGGTGCTTACGTCGAGGTCTCCGAATACGGTGAGCGCGAGCGTCTGCGGAATGGGTGTGGCGCTCATCATGAGCAGGTCTGGGGCATGGGACAGCTCTTTGTGCGAAACCCTGCCTTTGGCGACTATGGCTTCCCGCTGCGTTACGCCGAAGCGGTGCTGCTCATCGATGATGGCGAGGTGCAGCTTTTTGTATGTGACGCTCTGGCCGTAGAGCGCGTGGGTTCCCACCACTATGTGTACCGAGCCGTCTTTCACCGCCTGCAAAAGCCTGCCTCGTCCTGACGCCTTGAGGTTGCCGGTGAGAAATGCCACATGTACGCCGAGCGGCTCCAAGAGCTTTGCCGCATTCTCCGCATGCTGGCGGGCGAGCAATTCCGTCGGTGCCATGAGCACGCATTGTCCCCCGTAATCTATGACGCGCAGGCAGATGAAAAAGCAGACAAGAGTTTTGCCGCTGCCGACATCCCCTTGCAGGAGCCGCTGCATGGAAAAGGGAATGCCGTCAAGCTTGTCCGGCGCGTTGAGCAGGGCGTTCAGGTCCGTCTCGCTCCTGTCTATGTCAGCCCCCATCTCCATGATGACGCGCATCTGGTCATCTGTGAGCGGAAAGGGGAGACCTTGGTGAAGCTTTGTCTGCAGGGGGGAAAGCGCTTTTATGAACGAGTCCCGTATGCTGTCCGGCGTGGTAAAGTAGGGGGCTGCGGAGGGAGGAGGTGCTGAATTCCGCGCAAGCTCAAATACTGCGGTTTCTTCCTGAGAGGGAAGCGTCCCCCGGTGGGCAAGGGCGCGGAGAGCCATCTTGTACTCAAAGAAATACAGCTCCTCATAGACCAAGGTCTTGCGGGCTTCCTGCATCTGGGCGATGCTTTCCGGGCTGTGCACCAGCCTCACTGCCTGCGCTTTGGGGAGCAGCTTTCTGTCCTGTATAATGGTGTCTGGCAGCTCGTTGTCGATTGCCTTGCCGTACTGCTTGAGCGCAGTGGCGACAGCCTTGCAGACCGTCTTGTTTGCGAGCCCTTCGGTGAGCGCGTAGATGGGAAATATGCGGCTGTCAGGCAGCTGTATGTGCTGAAAGTCCTCGAGCTCTCCGACTGCTGCCAGTTTCTGCACTTCAAAGGAGCTTGCCTGCAGCTCGTTATAGCGCAGCTGGAAGCTTCCCGTCACCACCGCTATGCTGCCCACGGGCAGGGCGTTCTGCAAAAATGCGCGGTTAAAGGCGACAAGCCATGCGTTCGCCGTTCCGTCGGTGATGGCGATTTTGAGCGTCCGCATCGCTCCAAAGCCAAACCAGGTGTGCGCCATGACCTTGCACACTGTATGAACCTTTGCATGCTGGGCAAAGTCACAGAGGTTTACCCGCTTTGTCCTGTCTTCATAGTTGCGCGGGTAAGAAGACAGCAGGTCGGACACGGTGAATATGTTGAGCCGGGAGAACTGTTTTGCCGTCGCAGGCCCCACTCCCGGCAGGCTTTCGACCCCCGTGCCGATTTCTGACAGCTTCATTTAAAAAGGCAGCAGGGCGATAAGGCGGATGATGGTTCCCAGTACCAGATTAAAGACAACGGAAACAACGATGAGCGCGATGATGGAGATGATGAGTGCGGCTTTATATGAGGGCTCTTTGCCGCCGGTAAATGTCTTTGCAATGCCGTACACGATGGGGGAAAGCGAGGAGTCCAGCTGGCTTAAGATGGGGCTGTATGAGTTCTGCCGCTGCAAAAAGACTATGATGAGCCGTATGATGAGGACGACGATGATGAACTGGAGCACGGCAAAGAAAATCTGCCCCGCTACCTGTATGAGCAGGGCGAGCAAGGAACTTATGGACGCCATCCGTCCCGAGCCAAGCCCGCCAAGCACCATCTGCACTGCTTCAAGCACACCGAGCGCAAGCAGAGGACTCAGGTCAATGCCGCCAATCCGCAGGAAACGAATCCCCCTGAACAGATTCAGATAAGGGTCGCAGATAGAAGCAAGGAAGCGCGTCACCGGACTGTATGCCAGCGTGGGAATCCAAGTGAGGATGATGCGGATAAAGCACAAAAATGCATAGATAGATACTACTGCCGCCGCCAGTTTAAAGATATTGAAATTAACCATGGACATTTCCATAAAATATTTCTCCCTAGGTATTCTTTATTCGCACCACACGTCCTGCACGAACGGCATATCCTTTACGGACTGCACAAAGTCGTGGTCGCAAGGTGCCGTCATCTGCGGATTTCCCTTGATAATATAGGTCTTGCCGTTGACATCTATATGGAAATATACATAACAATTTCCCTGTGCGCCAAACAAAAAGTCCTTGAGGGAGTTGATTTCCTTGACGTTTTTGAAGCCGTTCTCCATCTGTATGTGCACGCTCGTGACGGCTTTCTCTTCCAGCGTCTTGGGGTCTTCTACGCTTTCCACGAGCAGCGTCGGAGACTCCCTGCTGCTGTCTACCTTGCCTTTGAATGCGTATACGCCTTCGTTGACCACTTTGTCCTTCAGTTCTTCCCAGACCTTGGGGAAGAAGGTGATGTCTATAGAACCCTTGAAGTCCGCAAGCTTGCCAAAGCACATGGGCTCGCCCTTCTTGGTCATAATCTGCCTGAGCTCCTGAATCATGCCGATTGCCGTATAGCTGCGCCCGCTGTTTTTGAGCTGCCAGGACTTCTGCCCGCTTGCCGCAAGGGAGTCTTTCAGAGCCTTTGCCTCTTTGCCCACGCGCTCGATGTTCTCGCTGGTGACGGTGGCGCAGCTTTCTATTGCTTTCCGCCAGTCATCAAGCGGGTGCCCGCTCACATAGCAGCCGATGAACTCCTTTTCCATGTTGAGCATTTCCATCTTTGGCATCTCTTCAAGCTCGGTAAAGCGGTATTCGGCAAATTCCTGCACTCCGGCATCTTCAAAGAGGCTTGCCTGCCCGAATTCCGAACCGGCGCGCTTTTTCTCTTCATAAGTCATCACCGCCTCGTAGTTGGCAAGGAGCGTGGCGCGTCCCTGACCAAGCTTGTCGAAGGCACCGGTTTTTATCAGCACTTCTATGACGCGCTTGTTTATGTCTTCCGCCTTCATTCTGTCCATGAAGTCCATAAAGCTCTTGAAAGGCCCGTGCTCCGTCCGCTCTTTGACTATCGCTTCCGCAGAAGCCTGCCCCATGCCTTTGATGCCCATGAGCCCGAAGACGATGTGCCCGTTCGCCACGTCAAAGATAGCGTCGGAGCGGTTTATATCCGGCGGGTCAACGGGAATGCCCATCTTTCTCGCTTCCTCAATGTACGAGGGAAGGGTGTCTGTAGAGGTGATTTCGTTGGTCAGGTTGCCCGCCATAAATTCCGCAGGATAGTTTGCCTTGAGCCATGCCGTGCGGTATGCCACAACGGAGTAAGCCGCCGCGTGGGACTTGTTGAATCCGTAGCCCGCAAAGGGCACCATGATTTCAAAGATGTCGGCGGCGTGCTCTGCGGTGAATCCCTGCTTCTGCGCACCCTCAATGAACTCCTTCTTTTTGCCCATAAGCACTTCCGGCTTTTTCTTTCCCATGGCGCGGCGCAGCATATCGGCGGCACCGAGCGAAAAGCCCGCAATGCGCTGGGACACCTGCATGACCTGTTCCTGATACACCATGACCCCGTAGGTCTCTTTGAGGATATCTTCAAGGCAGGGGTCAGGATAGTGGATGGTCTCTGGATGCCATTTTCCTTCTATATATTGTGGAATGTAATCCATTGGCCCCGGGCGGTAGAGCGCGTTCAAAGCGACTATTTCCTCTATGCAGCGGGGCTGTGCCTGCCGCAAAATCTTCTGCATACCGGGAGACTCAAACTGGAACACGGCAACAGTGTCTCCCCTGCAGAAAAGGTCAAAGGTCTTTTCGTCGGTTTCGCTCACTTCCTCCGCGCGGAATTTTGGCTCGCCGGGCTTCCGGTGCTTGTTGATGATGTTTTCCACATAGCGGATAAGCGAGAGTGTCTTGAGCCCCAGATAGTCGAATTTGACCAGACCGCAGGGTTCGATGATGTCCATCGTGTACTGGACGGCTGTCTTTCCCGTTTTGGCGTCTTTGAATACCGGCGCCCAGTCAGGCAGCTGTGTTTTGCCGATGACCATGCCGGAAGCGTGCAGGCCTGTGTTGCGGTTCACATTTTCAAGTTTTGCGCTCAGGCGGAACAAATCCCTGTAGCGCGGGTCGTCCTTGTAGGGAATGAGCTGGCCGTTGTCCGGGTGGTCGGGATCCGGCTCCTTGAATGCGTCTGCAAGTTTTGCCTTTGGATTGTCGGGAATGCACTTTTTGAGCATGGCGACTTCCGAAAGCGGAATGTCAAGCACGCGCCCCACGTCTGCTATGACAGCCTTTGCCTTGAGCGTGCCGAAGGTAACGATGTGCCCCACCTGCGGAATGCCGTACCATTCCTCTGTGTGCTGGATAATCCTCTCGCGGAATTCAAAGTCCATATCCACGTCGAAATCTGGCATGGAAACGCGCTCAGGATTCAAAAATCGTTCAAAAATGAGCTTAAAACGGAAGGGGTCAATGTCCGTGATGGTCATGGCATACGCTACGAGGGAACCTGCTCCCGAACCACGCCCCGGTCCCATGGGAATGCCGTTCTGCTTTGCCCAGTTGATGAACTCCCACACGATGAGAAAGTAGCCGGAAAAGCCCATCTTGAAGATGATTCCCAGCTCGTACATGGCGCGGTCTAAGATTTCCTTGGTGATTGCCTTGTAACGCTTGCGCAGCCCCTCTTCCACAAGGTGGAGCACAAATGCGTCCTGCGATACGTATTCCTTGGGAATCTGGTAGACAGGCAGGGTGTTTTTGAGCTCCTGTGTCTTGAACTGGTGGATTGTGAGGTGGCACATATCCGCAATTTTCCGCGTGTTGTCTATTGCTTCCGGGCACATCGGGAAAAGCTGCGCCATCTCTTCCTCTGTCTTCATATACCACTGGTCGCCCTGAAAGTGCATACGGTTTTTGTCGCTGAGCAGCTTCTTGGTGCCTATGCAGACGAGCACGTCCTGCGCTTCTGCATCTTCACGGCGGCAGTAGTGGATGTCGTTCGTCACCACGAGGGGAATGTCAAGGTCGTGCGCCAGCTTGATGAGCTTTGGAGCCACCTCTTTCTGTTCGTCAATCCCGTGGTCCTGCAGCTCTATGTAGTATTTGTCGGGACCGAAGAGCTCTTTGTACTTTTTTGCCGTTTCGTAGGCGCGTTTTTCATCGCCAAAGAGCAGCGCCTTGGGGATTTCTCCCTGTATGCACGCCGAAAGGCAGATGAGCCCTTCGTGGTAGCGTTGCAAAAGCTCCCAGTCTATGCGGGGTTTGTAGTACATGCCTTCCGTGTATGCGATTGACGAGAGCCAGCAGAGGTTGCGGTAGCCTGTGTCGTTCTGCGCGATGAGTATGAGGTGGTAGTAGTAGGAGTGCTTGCCGTTTTTGCTGTATGGCAGCTCTTCGTGCTTTGTATGGTCTCCCTCCGCCACATAGAATTCTTCGCCGCAGAGCGGATTGATGCCGTTGGCGTGGCAGATATGCTCAAAATTGAGCACGCCGAACATATTTCCGTGGTCCGTAAGCGCAAGCGCCTTCATGTTTAGCTCTTTTGCGCGCGCAATGAGCGTGTCCAGCTTGCTTGCGCCGTCAAGGAGCGAATAGTCTGAATGTACATGCAAATGGACGAATTTCGATTCAGGAGTCCCCTCCGGCGGGTCGGGGAATACGTGTATGTCTGCCATGGCTACCTCTTTGATATAACTATCGGTGGAATTTTGGGGGGACTGAACGCCGTTCTGGGGATACACGCTCGCTATAAATTTTTGTTTTGCGCGAAAAAACTTGCTTGTCTATGAAGATGGAAGCTATGTGGTTTTTGATTATGAAAACAACATAACATTTAAACGAGCTTTTAATTGAGATTTGAAAACTGGTTCTTGACAGGAGTTTTTTCTGCCTATAGAATTAATATGTGTGCTTGTGCACATTTTATCTTTATTATGGAATATGAAGGGGATTGATTGTATGAACATGAAGAAACTTTTGCGTTTTGGCATCTTAGGGGGGGGCTGTTGCTTTGTGCCCTGCTTTTCCTTGCTGCCTGTTCGGACAGCAGCAGCAGTGACAGCGATAGCAGCTCAGGCGGCAATTCTCTGCTTGCCAGTCCGAAGAGCGTGCTGGAGAATTTAGATATTAATGCTAGCAATGTTAGTGTGTATGATACTGGCTCTCGGGCAGCAAGAGCAATAGATAACCTTAAAGCCTATAGACTTACTGATGATGGTAAGGATGGTTTGTATTGCGAGGCGCTGTCACTAAACTTTCTTTATTTGTTTCATAATGATGTTGCACCACGCTGTGGAAAACTTGCATTTGATGAACCCATTACTACACTAGGAACATTTACTGATAACGATGGTGTGTCTTTTACGTTTTATAAATTTGAAGTGAAGAAGACATCCTCCTCTACGGCGGATATATTTGCAAAATTTTCTTATAATAATGGTCAGACAACAGAGAAGGTTGTGGCTTCTATCTCAGTGAATGATTATGGAGAGTTTGACTGTTATTTATACGATGATATGGGAAGTGACGAATTTGTTTTTTCCTATATCAAAAAAACAGCAGCAGGAAAAATATTCTATGATTGGCATCCACATGGAATGGTGTATACTGTGGTCACTCCAAGTGAAACCATTGAGGGTGTGAAAACAGATACGCATAATAATTCTACTGCACTTGGTTATGTCTATTTTAATGCTTCTAAACAGGGGTGCGTTATAGATGACGGAGATGCAGAAAAGTATCTTGATGAAGATGGACAAGAAATTTCTTTATCTGATTCTGTCAAGGCGGCATTAAAGTCCGGTGCGCAATCTGCAAAGACAAAATATGCATCAAAAACTAGTGCTGTAGAGAGTTATTCCACTTATCAGTCGAAACTGGACGCATGGAACTAAGCCACCGCTTTTTCGTTTTGATAGCTTTATTTGCAACCCTCTTGCAATAAAAAACAAAAAACGGTAATATACGCGAAGTGATAGCGGAAATCTCTAAAACGTGCTGGTTTTGGAGATTTCCTCGTAAAAGATGCATGAAGTGTGTTACCGCCTAGCCTAGGTACAGGGGAAAATTTTTAATCGATATTTTTCATTATGCGGTACTCGACTTTCATGTGGTGTGCGATATGCGCACAGGGGAAACATAATGGAAGAAGAACTTTCTCTCTCTGAGCAGC
Source organism: uncultured Treponema sp. (assembly GCA_937885235.1). Classification (GTDB taxonomy): domain Bacteria; phylum Spirochaetota; class Spirochaetia; order Treponematales; family Treponemataceae; genus Treponema_D. The sequence continues at coordinate 6,264 of CAKZZK010000311.1, read as the reverse complement.
CCGTCGTGGAGACGGAGGCTGCCGCTGTCGAAGAACAGCATGTGGATTCAGACACCATTTCTTTTGAAGATTTGGGCCTGGATGAAATCACTCTGGAAGCAATCAAGAAAAAGGGATTTGTCACTCCATCGCCAATTCAGGTTTTGGCAATTCCGCGCCTCTTGAACGGCGAGGCAAACGTCGTTGCCCGCGCCCGCACGGGAACTGGAAAGACTGCGGCGTTTGGACTGCCCCTCGTGCAGCGTCTGCGCGAGGCAAGCGACCATGTAAAGGCAATCATCCTTGAACCTACCCGCGAGCTTGCCATGCAGACCTGTGCTGAGATGGCTTCGTTCACCACGGGGATATATCCGCGCACGGCGGTGGTCTACGGCGGTGCCTCTATGGGCGAGCAGATACGCAGCCTCAGGCATGGGGTGGAAATCGTCGTCGGCACGCCGGGGCGTGTGCAGGACCTGATGGACCGCGGGGTGCTCAAGATTGACCAGATAGAATACTTTATCCTTGACGAGGGCGATGAGCTTCTGGATATGGGCTTTGAGGAGGACATTGAAAACATCTTCTCCGCCGCAAATCCTGACTGCCGTGTCCTGCTTTTCAGCGCGACAGTTCCTGCGCCCATCCGCAAGATTGCCCAGCAGTTCATGGGCGACTACGAAATCGTGGAGGAAGAGGGGCATGATGAAGAGCCTCTGCTCATAGAGCAGCGCTACTGGATTGTGCGCGAGAGCGAAAAGCCCGAAGCCTTGGTGCGCCTCATCGATATTTCTCCCGAATTCTACGGTTTAGTCTTTGTGCAGAAAAAGACCGATGCCGACACCGTGTGCAAGATACTCGATGAAAAGGGCTATCAGGTGGCAGCCCTTCACGGTGACATTCCTCAGGCACAGCGCGAAAAAATCCTTGCGCGTTTCCGTTCCAGAAAAACCCGCGTGCTCGTGGCTACCGATGTGGCTGCGCGCGGCATTGACATAACGGGGCTTACCCACGTGGTGAACTATGACCTTCCTTTTGACGGTCCGACCTATGTGCACCGCATTGGGCGCACGGGGCGTGCCGGTGCGGAAGGCATGGCGGTGACATTCGTCCGTCCCGAAGAGCAGCGCAGGAAGCTTACCTATCTGCGCAATGCCATCAAGCGCAGTGCCAAGGGCGAGATGCTTGAGGGCAAGATTCCGAGCGTTGAAGAGGTCATCGAAGCCAAAAGGGGCGTGCTCTTTGCCGAGGTAAAGGAAAAGCTCGGCCTTACGGCTGACAAGGCTGCGGATGCCGTCCCTGCTGCTCCGGTTGACGGTGCTGCTGAGACAGAAGCTGATGCCGCTCCCGTTGCGGAAGCGCCCCATCTGCGCAAAGGCGACCCCATATTCGACCAGCTCGCCGAAGAGCTTTGTTCAAATCAGAACCCGCAGGAGGTTGTTGCCTCTCTGCTTGCCGCCACCTATGGCAGCGCGCTCAGCAAGAAGCGCTATGGCAAGATAAACAGCTTTGCTTCCGGAGCGGAGCGCAGTTCCAGAAGGGAGCGCGGCGAACGGGGCGAGCGCGGTTTTGGCAGGGAACGCGAGCGGGGGCGTTTTGGCGGGGAAGCGGAAAATTTCTCTGCCGCGCCTGAGCAGATACGCCTCTATGTGCAGCTCGGCTGGCAGGATGGCTACAATCCCCGCCGCGTTGCGGAATTCTTCTCCAGTCTGGTGAACGTGCGCGACCGTGATGTGGATGCTATCGATATGGCTGACCTTTTCTGTCTGGTGAGCCTCCCCGCTGATGCCGCGCGGAAAGCGATAGAGCTGTCTCAGCAGGATAATTCCCTGCCGCACATTCACGAGGACGTGCGGGCTGCCGGCGGCGGAAGAAGGGGCAGGGGAGAGCGCGAGCGTTCCCGTCCCTTTGGTTTCGACATTGACCGCTATGCGGTGGGCAGGGGAGAGCGTGACCGCGACCGTTTCCGCAGCCGTGACAGGGATCGCGGTGGCGACAGGGGCGGTTTCCGCTCTCGTGCAAGGGGCGGCTCCCACACCCGCCCCAATGTCCATACCGCTACACAGCGCAGCGGCAGGGCATCGCTGTTCAAGAAATCCTATGCTGACGAGTATTAATCATTATTATTAATCTTCGTCCTGCAAAGCATCGTAGCCGGATTCACCAGTGCGTACCTTGATAACGTCGTCAACAGGATAGACGAAAATCTTGCCATCGCCGATGTGTCCGGTATAAAGTGCCTTTTTTGCCGCTTCAACCACTGTTGCGACGGGCACTTTTGCCACCACGATTTCTACCTTTATCTTTGGCAGCAGGTTCATCGTTACCGGTGCGCCGCGGTAGAATTCGCTCACTCCCTTCTGTATGCCGCAGCCCATCACATTGATGACCGTCATGCCCGTCACACCGATGGCGTTCATGGCGTTCTTAAGCGCATCGAACTTGTTCTGCCTCGTGATGATGACTACTTTGTGCGCAACCACATCCGAACTGGACGTCTTTTGCTTTTGTTCTGTCTGTGCCTGTGATGGCTGTATTGTGACGGGCACCGCCTGAGCCTCTGGAATCTTGAGCCCTATGCCTTGGGCTTCCGCAAGTTCCTCTGGCGTGTACTGCGGCATAAAGTCCGCATAGCCGGAAGAAAGCCCGTGCTCCGGCAGGTCAAGTCCGCCTATTTCCTCTGCCGGAGTCACCCGCAGGCCAACCGTGTGCTTGATGATTGTGAACAGGAGGAACGCAGCTATGGCGACGAAAGCCACAATGCTCAGCGTACCGACAAGCTGCACGAGGAAGCGCCCCGCCTGCCCTGTGGTGAACAGTCCTCCCTCGCGGCTGAACAGCCCGACGGCGAGGGAACCCCACAAGCCGTTCATACCGTGTACAGAGATGGCGCCCGCAGGGTCATCAATTTTTGCCACCTTGTCAAAGAACTCCACGCTGACAACGACGAGGATGCCCGCAACGATGCCGATTATCGCAGATGCCCACGGGTCAACGGAATCACAGCCGGCGGTGATTGCCACAAGTCCTGCAAGTGCGCCGTTGAGCGTCATAGAAACGTCGGGCTTTTTGTAGCGGATCCAGGTGAATACCATCGTGGCGACGGTGGCACATGCCGCGGCAAGGTTCGTGGTCATAAAGACGTTGCTCACCTCTGCCGCCTGTTCCTGCGTGTGCAGGCCGTAGCTGGAGGCAGGGTTAAAGCCAAACCAGCCGAACCACAGGATAAAGACACCCAGAGCCGCAAGCGTGATGGAGTGCCCGAGTATGGCGCGAGGCTTGCCGTTAGAGTCGTACTTGCCGATTCTCGGTCCAAGGATTGCCGCTCCTACGCAGGCGCAGACACCGCCCGTCATGTGCACAAGGGCAGAACCCGCATAGTCGTGGAATCCGTCCGTCCAGTCAAGAAGACCGAATTCGGAAAGCCAGCCGCTGCCCCAGGTCCAGTGCGCTTCAATCGGATAAATCACCGCGCTGATGAAAATTGAGTATATGAGGTATGACTTGAACTTTGTGCGCTCCGCCATAGCGCCGGAAACGATGGTTGCCGCGGTTGCGCAGAACATCGTGTTGAAGGCAACATGCGCCCAGAGCGGCACGGTGCCAACCATGTTCGAGTCGTTTGTTCCTATAATGAAGGGATGAAAAAATCCCGTCTTCATAGAGCCAAACATAATGCCGTAGCCTATGAGCCAGTAGACCGGCGTGCCGCAGGCAAAGTCCATCATGTTTTTCATCACGATGTTGCCTGCATTCTTGGCACGGGTCATGCCCGCTTCAACCATGGCAAATCCTGCCTGCATAAAGTAAACCAATGCTGCGCCAAGCAAAAGCCAGAGCGTGTCCATCTGAATTGTGTAATCCATAGTGATTACCTCCTTGAATAAAAAAGCGTGCGCGTCATCTTCCCTTTTTATCCTTAAAGGGAACATAACACGCACGCCATTGTGCAAAATTATGCTATAGTATTGTAACTAACGGTTTCAGCCTTTGATGCGGAAGAGCAGGTCCTCGTAAGACGGGAAGGGCTTGTATGCCTCTCCAAGCATTGGCTCTATCTCGTCTGCAACCGCGCGGGCCTCTGCCATTGCAGGCAGCACACTGTCTGCATAAGTGCGGGCAACCGCCATTACATCTCCCGCTGCCTTTGCGGCGATATGCCGCCTGCTCAGCTCCCCTTCTTTTTCTGCAAGCTCGTTTACCAGACCGTCAAGCCTTGTGAGCAGGGCAGTCTCCGCGCTTGCCTTTGCGCTGCTTACCACAGCCCTCAGGTTGATGACGGTCTTGCTCACATCGTTGATGTATTTGAACGCCGCCGGAAGGATGTCTTTGTTTATCATCTCCAGCATAGTCTCCACCTCGATGTTGAGCACCTGACAGTATTTTTCCAGCTTGATGTCATAGTGGCTCTGCATCTCCCCTTCGGTGTATACTCCCATCTCCGTGTAGAGCTTTACATTCTTAGGGGCAAGGTAGTGCGCCATTGCATCAGGCAGAGTACGCAGATTGAGCAGGCCGCGCTTTTCTGCCTCGTTTACCCAGCTTGCATCGTAGCCGTTGCCGTTGAACACAATGCGCCAGTGGGCGGAGATTTCGCGCTTGATAAGTTCCTGCAGGGCTTTGTTGAAGTCCTGCGCCTTTTCAAGCTCGTTTGCAAAATCCTTCAGCGTGTATGCCACGATTGCATCGAGCGTCGTGTTCGGTCCTGCGATTGACAGGCTGGAACCTACCGAACGGAATTCAAACTTGTTGCCGGTGAAGGCAAAAGGCGAGGTGCGGTTGCGGTCGGTGGAATCCTTCGGAATGGGCGGCAGCACGTCCACGCCTATCGTCATCTTTGCATCCTTCCTGTTGTCGTAGGACTTGCCATCCTTGATCGCTTCCAGCACGGCGTGCAGCTCGTCTCCAAGGTACACGGAGATGATGGCTGGCGGAGCCTCGTTTGCTCCCAAACGATGGTCGTTCCCTGCGGAAGCCACGGAAATGCGCAAGAGATCCTGATTTTCGTCCACCGCCTTGATGACGGCGGTAAGGAAGAGCAGGAACTGGGCATTCTTTTCCGGCGTGGCGCCCGGTTCAAGCAGGTTTTCGCCTTCGTTGGTGCTCATGCTCCAGTTGTTGTGCTTGCCGCTGCCGTTCAATCCCGCAAAAGGCTTTTCATGCAGCAGGCACACAAGGCCGTGGCGGCGGGCAACCTTCTTCATCACTTCCATGGTGAGCTGGTTCTGGTCGGTGGACAGGTTGGTTGTGGTGAATATCGGCGCCATCTCGTGCTGGGCGGGGGCAACCTCGTTGTGTTCAGTCTTGGACAGGATGCCGTACTTCCATAGCGTCTCGTTCAAATCTTCCATATATTCCACAATCTTTGGGTCAAGCGCGGCAAAATACTGGTCGTCCATCTCCTGCCCCTTGGAAGGCTTTGCACCAAAGAGCGTGCGTCCCGTCATACGCAGGTCCTTTCGCTGTTTGTATAGCTGCTCGTTTACGATGAAGTACTCCTGTTCAGGGCCGACGGTAGTAGCTACGTGGGTAGCGGTGTTATTGCCGAATAACCTGAGGATGCGCAACGCCTCTTTGTTCAGCGCTTCCATTGAACGCAAAAGCGGTGTCTTTTTGTCCAGCGCCTCTCCCGTATACGAGCAGAAAGCCGTCGGTATGCAGAGTGTGTGCTCTTTCACGAAGGGATAGGACGTGGGGTCCCACACGGTGTAGCCGCGGGCTTCAAAGGTGGCGCGGTGTCCGCCGGAGGGGAATGAGGATGCGTCAGGCTCGCCCTTTACCAGTTCCTTGCCGCTGAACGACATGATGACCGTGCCGTCGTCCTGCGGGGCGATGAAGCTGTCGTGCTTTTCCGCAGTGATGCCCGTGAGCGGCTGGAACCAGTGCGTAAAGTGCGTGGCTCCCTTCTCTATGGCCCATTCCTTTATGGCGTGTGCCACCTCGTTGGCAAGCTCGATGTTCAGCGGTGTGCCGTTGTCGATTGTCTTTTTAAGTGCCTTGAAGGTTTCCTTTGGCAGGCGCTCCTTCATCACTTTCTGGTTAAAAACCATACTGCCGAAAAGTTCTGGTACGTTAGGCATATCTGTCCTCCTGAAAAAACAAAAGGCGATGTGAACGATAATCTTTCTGCAGAACCTGCAAAATTATTGTTCACATCGCCTTTGATGTTTATGATGCTATACTAGCGCAGGGGGAGAAAAATGTCAAGTAGGAATTCTGTGCTTCCCTGCCCCGTATTATTCGTAAGGGAATTTGTCGCAAGAATTCGAAAGCGACTTTGTCGTATAT
>CAKZZK010000310.1 GCA_937885235.1 uncultured Treponema sp. | reverse complement strand
CTTTCCTTAAAACTGAGTCTCTGAATGTTTTTGTATATTTCATAGTTGCCCCTCCTATGGGCGACAACTATATTGACACATTCCGAAGACGAGCATCTTCAACGCGATACGATATGTGGCTGTTTGTGATGTCGGAAAGAGAATACAGTAAAAATTCAGTTAATTGCTTTTGATTTGTTTGATTTCGATGACTTTTGGCAATTAGTCGGAAGTAGAGAGAAAGTAGTTTAAATGTCTGGTATAAAAGAAAAAAATGATAAAATTGAACTCTTAAAAAATGAATGTCGTCTTGCAAAGGTTCCTTTTCAAAAAGTAGGGATTATTTATCCCCGTTTTTGGGAAGAGTTACATGATGTTATAATGCAAAAACCTCATGAGCAAAAGCAGATTCTGAATGGTGTGATTTTTACAAAAGAGTTTAATCAAAAAGATTTCAATGTCGATATTCCAAATGAAACAAGAAATTACTATCTTGATAACAGTACAAATGGAAGAAACATATTTAGTATCTTTTCAAAAGATTCCAACGAAACTAGAACCTTAATATTTTATTCAGAGTTAACACAATCAGATTTATTATCATATACAAACGATCAAAGAAAGAATAATGTCATAATTACGAGAGAAAATTCAGAGGTTAGAGTTTATTATCATGGAACTATTTCTGTATTAGATAATAGAATTTGGAATATTTATAAACGAAAAACAGATATTATTCAGATATTAAATAAAAAACTTGTTTCAATTCCTGAAAATTTTGAAACATTACTTGAATATGCATATTATGATTTGGCTTTAAACAAAATAGGTACCACCTTGGTCTTTTATTCAGATGAAAGTAATATCAATTCAATTGAAATGGATGTAAAAAAGCCTAAAGAGCCTATTGATTTAAATAACCAGCCTAATAGGGCATTATTAAAAAATTATGCAAAAAATCATGATGGAGCAATTATTGTAAATTCTTCGAATCAAGTAATAGGAATAAATGCAAAACTCAATTTATCTGACAAGGCTTTAAAAGTCGTAAAATCGAATTTTACAGGGATGAGACATACATCTTCTGCTGCATATTCATATGACCATAAAACCACACTGATTATAACTGTTTCTGATGATGGAGGTGCAACTGTATTTAGACAAGGTAAAGTGGTTTTTGATATGAAATCAGAATTATCATCTGTATCTGAAGAATTACAACACAATGTTAGTCAAGGTCAGTTAAACTTTTCCAATTATACACACATTCCATTAAATAACAGGTCGCAGAAAAGGAATTATAATCATTTATATAACAAATTAAAAAAAACTCAGAACTTTGCGGAAGATCTTGGTGAAATTTCTGAAATAGGTTCTGCAACAGCAATATGTCCTCGATGTGGACGAAAATATATAATAGGATTTGTGCGTATTTCTGGTTGGAATGACCATGAAGAATTAGAATGTAAAAAATGTGGCTCTATTTATTATTCAAAATCTTGTTTTGAGCTAATTGGGGAACTTGTAAACGATGATAAGTAATTACCATCGAGCCCATCCTAATGAAATAGATAATAGAAATGGTTTCTGAAGGAAATAGAATATGGTTTATTGCTGGGGAAAACGCTAGCTAAGGCGCTGGCGGTCTGAAACAGTTTTACAGTTGCGGAAAAGTATGAATCAGACATATACTCCAAAGTGTGAACCGCTCAAAGTTACACAGTGGAGGAAAATATGTCTGATTATGATAGCTTAAGCCTTTCGGCAAGGAATCAAACGGATGTCATTATGACATGTTTTTTTGGAGTTGATTTGCACAAGACACAGTTCACCGTATATGCGAGGACGGAGAACCGAGTGGAAAGCCCCGAGCAGATTATTCAGTATCCTGCTACAAACGAAGGATACAGGAACTTTCTTAAGAGGCATGATAAAATAGTCAACAAGCAAGCGGTAATGTGATATGCTGAAGATGATTCAGCTGAAACCAGACATGAGTTCGCCATTTTTTGTAGGGGCATGACCTTGGTTAGGATGATAAAATGATAAATGCTGATAATTATAAGCCTGTGCCAGATGTAGAATGTTTGCGGTATAAAGGAACTACAGAAAACTCCGATATAAAGATTTTTGTTTCTCATAGAATTGATTTTGATAGCGAAATAATAGATAATTCTCTTTATATTCCAGTCCGTTGCGGTGCCGCCTACGATAAACGAAAAAGTATTTCTATGCTTGGTGATGATACGGGTGATAATATTTCGGAAAAGCGTCTTTCATATAATGAATTTACAGTTATGTACTGGGCATGGAAAAATGTAAAAGCGGATTATTATGGATTATGCCATTATAGAAGATATTTAATATTCTCTACTGAAAAATTTCCTGTAGATTATAATTTTAATGTAATTGAAGAATTCATAAATGAGAATGCAGTACAAAAATTTGGTCTCACTGAAAAGACTATGCGGAAAAAAATCGAAGAACATGATTTTATTTGTTGGCATCCAGTTGATGTCAGTTTGCTTGCTGGAAAATTTAAATCAGTAAAAGACCAATATTGCAGTTCTGCGAATTTTTTACTTAAAAAAGATTTTGAACTCATGGAAAAGATAATAGAAGAAAAACACCCAAAATATGCTCCTGCTGCAAAAAAATATTTTTATGGAACTATGGCATATTTTTGTAATCTTTTTATTATGAAAAAACATTTATTTGATGAATATTGCAATTTTTTATTTGGGATACTTGAGGAATTATCTAAAAGTATAGATGTCTCTAATTATTGCGAACAAGGATTCCGCACAGTAGCTTATTTAGGTGAACGGCTGCTTGGTGTGTATATTACTTACCTTATTGATGGTTATCCGAAATTAAAATATAAATGCGTGCAGACTGTTGTTTTTGAAAAACCTCAGAGACAGGTGATACATATAGCAACGAAAAGAGAGGCTGTTGTAATTCTTTTGCTTACCCGAAATGGATTTGTCCCACAGACGGCTGTAATGTTGCAATCCCTTGTATCACACAGCAATAAAAATCGTTGTTATGAGATTTATGCTTTTGGAACAGATGTTTCGCCAGAAAATGAAGAAGCTTTAAGGAATATTGTTGAGGTAAATAACAATTGTTTATTTAAATATATAAATGTATCACAATTTTTTGCTCACAAAAACTTGTATACAAAAGATCATGTGCATATTGAAACGTTTTATCGTTTTGTAGCCTTAAAACTCTTTAGTCAAACAGAAAAAGTGTTATACTTGGATGCCGATATTATTGTAAATACAGATGTTGCGGAATTATTTGATATAGATATTTCAAACAAATATCTCGCTGCTGTAAAAGATATCGATATGGCTGGCCAAGTTGGTGTTAATGGTAATTCAAAAGATTATTTGAGAGAACAAATCGGATTGCTAGATCCCTATCAATACTTTCAAGCGGGTGTTATGCTGTTTAATATAACGGAGATGCGAAAACACTGTGATATGGATTACCTTGTAAATTTGATTAGCGAAGCTGATTGGCGGTACCTTGATCAAGATATAATGAACCATGTTTTTAAAGATAAAATTTGCTATTTGCCACAGTCATGGAATGTCATGATGAACTGGAAATCAGATGTTGATTGTCGTATGAACTCCATCAGAAATGCACCATATACATTATATAATGAATATTTGAAAGCAAGAGAGTCTCCAAAAATTGTACACTATGCAGGTTATCAGAAACCTTGGAATAATCCAAGTTGTGATTTTTCGACATATTTCTGGTATTATGCAAGAAAAGTACCTTTTTATGAAATTCTTTTACAAGGTTTGTATATGCAAATAATAAATCAATATCAGTCTTCATGGAATAATAACCAACGATTGATAGAGGAATGCCGTATACGAATAAATTCAATTGAGCAAGCAAGAGCGACAGCTTTTCCTCGGCGTACTTTATTATGGCGTTTATTAAGAAAGGTGTATCGATATTTCAAAAAATAAAGGTAGTTATCTATGATAATCACACGGACACCGTTCAGAATAAGCTTCGTTGGCGGCGGGAGCGACCTGCCGGGATTCTATGAACGGCACGAGGGGGCCGTCCTCTCGACGACGATAAACAAATACATGTATGTGACGATTCATCCGACCTTCGGGAAGGGCGAGACAGCCCTTAAATATAGCAGGACGGAAACAGTCTGCGATGTGCACAAGTTACAGCACCCCATAGCGCGGCAGCTCCTGCTCGACCACGGCATCGAAGGCTGCGAAATCGTCAGCACGGCGGACGTGCCGTCGGGAACGGGACTTTCCACGTCGAGCGCGTACACGGTGGGGCTCATCCATGCCCTGTATGCCTATGAGGGAAAATACTGCTCGCAGGAGCGCATAGCGGCGGAAGCCTGCCGCCTTGAAATAGAAGAGCTGGGGGAGCCGATAGGCAAGCAGGACCAGTACGGAACGGCGGTAGGCGGCCTCAAGGTCATACGCTTCCTGAAGGACGGTTCGGTAGAAGTGGAGCCGGTCGTCGTAAGCCGTGACGTGCAGAAGGAACTGAACGACAGCCTGCTGCTGTTCTATACGGGAATGACGCACAGTGCGGGCGAAATCCTCAAGGAACAGAATAAGAACGTGGTGGCGGAGGAAGACAAGTTCAATTCCCTCGTGAAGATGACGGGGCTCGTCTACGACATGCGCGATGCGCTCTCTGCGGGGAATCTCGACGATTTCGGCTCGATGCTCAACGAGAACTGGCAGCTCAAGCGGAGCCTTGCCACGGCAATATCAAACGATTTAATCGATAAATATTACGACATGGCGATGAAAAGCGGCGCACTCGGAGGAAAGCTGCTCGGCGCGGGCGGAGGCGGCTTCCTGCTTTTTTATTGCCCGAAGGAAAGGCAGCTGCGGCTGAAGGCCGCCCTGAGCGACCTGACGCTGCTCCCGTTCGATCTGGAAAACAGCGGAACGAAAGTCGTCTATGTGGGAAACAAGGACTGGTAGGAGAAGGATATGAAAGTACTTGTCGCAGGCGGGGCGGGGTTTATCGGGAGCAACCTCATAGACCTGCTGATTGAGGAAGGGCACGACGTTGTCTGCGTGGATAACTATTTTATCGGTACAAAGAAGAACATTGCGCACCTTATGGGAAACCCTAAGTTCAAAATGTATGAGAATGATTTGTGCGATTTTGACGCTCTCTCAAAGATTTTTGAAGCAGAGAAATTTGATTACGTTTTTCACCTTGCCGCAAACTCCGACATTCAGGCGAGCGCGAAAAATCCTTCCGTTGAATACAAAAATACCTATACCACGACATTTAACATCCTTGAATGCATGAGGCTTCACGGCGTTAAAAAGATGTTCTTTGCATCGACTTCTGCAGTCTATGGAGACAAGCAGGAGCTCCTTACAGAAACAACGCCGGATTTAAGGCCGGTTTCTTACTATGGTGCTTCAAAACTTGGGAGCGAAGCCCTTATTTCTGCGTTCAGCTATATGAATGATTTTGAAGTGCTCGTTTTCAGATTTCCGAATGTAATCGGCCCCCGCCTTACCCACGGCGTTGTGTTTGATTTTATAGGGCGGCTAAAAAACGACCCGGCACAGCTCAGGATTCTCGGCGATGGTACTCAGTGCAAGCCTTACATTTATGTAACGGATTTGGTAGAAGCGATTGTCAGATTCATGGAAACAGGAAAAAAAGGAATAACGCTCTACAACCTTGGTGTTGAAGGTGCTACGACGGTAACAAAGATTGCTGACATTATTTGTGAGAAGATGGGGCTGAAGGACGTCAGGTACAACTACACTGGTGGAAATGTCGGCTGGAAAGGTGATATCCCTAAGTTCCAGTACGATTTGACGAAAATCCATTCTACCGGCTGGAAGGCCAGATACAATTCTGATGAAACTGTCGCAAAGACTGTTGAGGAAGTCCTCAAGTGCCTGCGGTAATTATGGCGGGCGGAAAAGGAACCCGCCTTGCCTCAATTACGAAAGACGAAGTTCCGAAACCGATGGTAAAAATTCTCGGAAAGCCGCTCCTTGAATGGCAGGTTGAAGTCCTCAAAAGAAACGGAATAACAGATGTCTGCTTTATAATCGGGCATCTTGGAGAAAAAATCCGTGAATATTTTGGCGACGGGAAAGAATTCGGAATCAATGCAATTTATATAGAAGAAACAGAACCGCTTGGGACTGCGGGTGCGTTTTATTACCTGAAAGATAAACTCACTTCGGAACCGTTTTTCCTCGTGTTCGGTGATGTTTTTTTTGACATCGATATGAACCGCATGATGGATTTCCATAAACGGCACAACAGTGAAGCAACTCTTTTTGTTCACCCGAATTCTCATCCGTTTGATTCTGATCTGATCGAGACTGGTTCAGGGGGAAGAATCGTAAAATTTGACTCAAAACACAATGTCCGTGATTACTGGTATAAAAACTGCGTAAACGCGGGAATGTATGTCTTGAATCCGTCTGTCTGTGGGCAGGTGAAATCTGCCGTAAGAACGGATTTTGAAAAAGAAATCCTTTCAAAAATGATTGCTGACGGCTGCCCTGTTTTCGGCTACAGAAGCCCGGAATACATAAAGGATGTCGGAACTGTAGGGCGGATAGCAGATGTAAAGCGTGATATCGAAAGCGGGTTCATTTCAAAGCGGTGCCTGAAAAACAGGCAGAAATGTATATTCCTTGACCGTGACGGAACCATCAATGTCTACAAGGGGTTGATTTCAAATATCGATGACTTTGAACTTGAAAAAAATGTTATAGATGCAGTCAAAAAAATCAACTCATCGGAATATCTCTGCATTGCTGTAACGAACCAGCCTGTGGTTGCCCGCGGGATGTGCGGGATTGAGGATGTCGAAAACATTCACCGCAAGATGGAGACGCTTCTCGGAAAGGAAGGCGCCTATCTTGATGACATCTACTTCTGCCCGCATCACCCGGACAGGGGCTATCCGGAAGAAAATCCTGCCTACAAGATTAAGTGCCATTGCAGGAAGCCGGACACGGGAATGATAGAGGAAGCTGCAAAAGACTACAACATAGACCTTTCAGCTTCATGGATTATCGGAGACACGACGCTTGATATTCAGGCTGGTAAAAACGCGGGCCTGAAAACCGTACTCGTTCATACGGGAGTCGGTGGCAAAGACGGAAAATATAACGCTGAGCCAGATATGCAGGCTGAAAACTTGCTTGAATCAATAGAAAAAATTTTAGGAGCGGATAAAAATGGACTACACACAGGCAATCAAAGATTATATCGAGCTTGAAAAGGATACTCTCTCAAAGCTTGATGTAAATGCAATCAATGAGGCAATGAACGCAATCATTCAAGCATACGAGGGGAAGCATATTATTTATATTTTCGGAAATGGCGGAAGCTCCGCGACGGCGAGCCACTACCAGAACGACTTCAACAAGGGCATTTCGGAATATGTGGAGACCAAGTTCCGCTTCCAGTGCCTGAACGACAACGTGGCGACAGTGATGGCGATTGCCAACGACATCGGCTTTGAGGAGGTGTTCCGCTTCCAGCTGAAGAATAAACTTGAGGAAGGAGACATCATCATCGCGATTTCAGGCAGCGGGAACTCGAAGAACGTAATTAATGCCGTTGAATATGCAAAATCCTGCGGAAACAAAATAATCGGAATGACTGGCTTTACGGGCGGAAAACTGAAGGAGCTTTCTGATATTTCGCTGCACGTGCCGGTGATGAGCATGCAGACGACGGAGGACATCCACATGGTCTTTGACCATCTGATTATGAGCATTTTTTACAAGACGCTTTGCGGAAGGGAGCATTTGAAGAAATAGAATGCCTGATTTTTCAGTCATCATACCAGTTTATAATTCTCAGCCTACGTTAAAAAGATGCATTGATTCTGTTTTGAATCAGTCATATCAGGATTTTGAAGTTTTATGTTGTTATGATGATTGTGCTGACGGTTCAAAAGAAATTATTTATGAGTATTGCAAAAAAGATGAGAGAATCAAATGTATTCAAGGAAGAAAAAAAGGTCTCTCAGGTGCACGCAATGACGGAATAAAGGCTGCAGCAGGAAATTATATTCTATTTTTGGATTCGGATGACATTTTTTCTTCGGAGGCTCTGCTCCGCGTAAAGCAGGAATTTGAAGAAAGGCAGTGCGACATAGTTGTTTTTGGAAGTAAAGTTATAGCAAAAGATCAAAATATAGATGAATGGTATTATAAAACATTAACCACGCCGGACGTATTTTATCCGCAGTATACGGTAAAGGCATTATTAGGGGAGGATTCTGCCCGCCCTTTTGTATGGCGGAACTCATATCAAAAAACATTTATTCTAAATCATAACCTGTATTTTGATGAAGAATGCATGGTCGGAGAAGATCATGTATTTCAGATGTGCGCATTCCCGAATGCAAAAAACGGAATTTCATATATAAGTGATGAGCTCTACTCGTATTCATGCGCCAGAGAAGGCTCTCTGATGGATATATATGCGAAGGACAATGTTTTTCGGATTACAGGTCATATTAAGATGGTAAATTCGGTTTTTACATATTGGGAAAAGTATAATTATGAGTTTATTTCAAAAAAAGATATTGCAATATGGGCTGTGTTTTTTCTGACAGATGAAATTCCTTACTTGCAGCAAAAAGAAATAGATGCTTTATCTAAAGACCTTAATCACCTCATTACAGAGTATTTTGATGATGAATTTGTTGGATCACTGCCTGACAGCGTAAGGAACAGGCTGCTTTTATTGCAGGAACCATATACGCATACGAAGGATTATTCGTCTCTCTTTTTTGATTTACTATGGTGGAATTATTATTTTAACGGAATCCAGAAAGCATACGACATGCTTTTTGAAAAGGTGAAGGTACAGGAACGAGAGCTTATGAATATACGACGGAATCTAGAGAATGCTGAATGTCAGCTTGCAATGAAACGGCATGAATTGGAATGCGTCTATGGGTCGCTGTCATTCAGAATGGGGCGGATGGCGACGCTCGTACCACGGAAACTGAGGAATGTCATCAGCCAAATGGCTGGTAAAAAGGAAAGTTAAGTGAAAGTTTGGGGAAAGATTGTTTTTACGTTGGGAGGAATTGCTTCCTTTACTGTATTGTGCGCACTCTTGCTGTACAGGTTTGCATTTATGGATGCAAAAGAAACTGCGTTGCTTACCACGAATCAGGTTGCAGCACTTGCTTTGCTATGCATGGCAGCCTTATTCTTGTGCGGTATTGCCTTGATGGGCATACCTGAAAAAAAGGAAAATAAAAAGACAGGGGGGGGGCGCAATGCTTCTGTGGAGTTCTGCAGATTCGTTACCATTATGTGCGTCGTTGTCCATCATTATGCCAGTTCATATTCTCCCGGTGGCTATCTGGGGGTTGATTTCTTTTCCATTCTAAAGCCCATCCTAATTTGAATGTATGGCTGACGACAGAAGGAATAATCCCCCATGCTACAATCCGTGTGTTTGCCGAAATAGGTCTGGGATGTATTTGTTATGAAGTGTACGAGGCATTAAAAGAGAAGTTCCCTGCTGATTGCCCGATGCAGAATATACTTGTGCATACATTGGTTGAAGTCATCGCTATTATTGATATTTTATATTGTGTCTTCCTGTCTGCTGCGACAAATGCAGATTTTTCCTGCGTTTTGTTTATGGCGGTTCTCATAGTCTCCTTATTTATGGAACGAAGTCTTATATCAAAATTGCTGAATAATCCCTTATCCCGCTATTTGGGTAAGATAAGCGTTTGTATTTACCTGACCCATATAATGATTGGACAGATTAACTGGGTGAATATAATCGGTCTGTCGTGGAAGAAATCTTCTGTTTGCTATCTGCTGATAGTCATTGCCTTTTCCTGTATCATCACAACTTTTGTGGAATGCATTGTACAAAAAATACAGGCGGTGAGAATACAAAATGCTTAAGAAAAAGAATGCCGTCATGGTGGCGGACACGCGGACAGCCCTTGTGGGGACAACGCTCATCAATTTGAATGAGACGAATCAGGGGCTTTTTGACGAGGCGATTATTTATCATCAGGGGATAAGCGAACAGGATAAAATTGTTTTAGAAAACATTATGCCCTGTCGCTTTATCTTTTATACTCCACCAATACCTGATGATATATTGCAATTAGCAGATTTTAAACGATTTTCTGCGATAGCCTTATGTAGATACGAGTTGTTTAAATATCTTGATGAATTTAAAACAGTTACATGGATAGATACTGATGTTTTAGTTCAAGGAGATATAAGTTCGTTGTTAGAAAAAGCAATGCAGCATGAGCTTGTTGCACCTTTTGAAAATGAAGAAGATTATTCTTATTATAAACCAGATACGATAAAATGTTCTTTCCATAGTTTTAATACAATTCCATCGAAATATGATATGAATCGTTATAGTATGTGTTCTTGTTTTATCGTAATAAGTGATAAAATTTCTAATAGACAAGAATATATTGAGTGGTGTTATAAGAAAACAATTGAGTATGCACAAGATCTAAACAGTCCAGATCAGGGCATCTTGAATTTATTGTTGCAAGAATTCAATATTGATGCAGTCTCTACTGGTGAACATGGAGCATATTGTGTATTTCCATATTATAATCGGAATACATCGTCTGTGAAGAGTATTCATTCATGGGGACTACGCAAATTCTGGAACAGCTGGTATCTATATAATGAGTATCCGGCATGGGGCGTGTACTACCGAAAATGGCTTTCGCTCGGCGGTACAGATATATTTGGCGAATTCAAGCCGGGAGTTTCCGTTGTTATTCCCTCATATAAGCCGAATATAGCGTATTTGCGACAAGTGCTTGACTGCCTGCTCGTTAATCAGGTACATGCTGTACAACCGTGGATTGCTTTCGATGATGTGGAGGTCATCATCATCCTTGAGCCGGTTGAAACGGAGGCTGTTGAGGCTCTGGTCAGGGAGTATGATGATAAGAGGCTTGTACTCCATATAAACAAAGAGCGTTGCGGCATTGCAAAAAGTCTGAATATAGGGATGAAACTTGCAAAATCGGACTACATCATGCGTATGGATGATGATGACCTGTGTGCTGAAACTCGGCTCTACAAACAAAAAGCCTATCTTGATGTCCACCCTGAAATTGATCTCGTGACGAGCGATTATGAATATTTTGGAGATATGAATGAGCGACGTGTAAGCTTTGAGGGGGAACAGAGCCGCGCATGGTCGCTTGTCACCTGTCCCTTTGACCATCCAACAATTATGTTCCGCAAGTCTTTCTTCGCAGACAATGAGCTCTGGTATGATGAATCCCGTGGTTATGTGGAGGACTGGGAACTATGGCTTAGGGCTTTCAAAAAAGGGCTCCGCGTGGGCTGTGTGCATGAAGTGCTTTTTTGGCACCGTTGGCATAACGGCAGTGCGGGACAGAATGATAACACGCCACGCATGATGAGGGAACTTGTCCGATTGAATTTTGCGGAACTTGGGGTGGATATACCGGAATATCTGTTGCCCTATGTCGCTCCATGGCAGGGAAAAGTCACCGAACAGGCTGTATACACGGAACTGTTCTGCATATATGCTCATGCGCTTTATTTGAACGCCGAGAAAAAACGCTATGATCAGGATGCGCTTGCATATATATTTTCCCTGCGCTTGCAGGAAGCTACTACTGGTAGGCTCGATGCTCTTGTGGGGCCGCCTATTGGCATACCAGAGACATATCGCGAGCCACCTGAACCTATAAACTGTGAAGAAGCCCCTGCTTCTGCCGCGCCACGAAAGACTGTGAAGCAACGGATAAAAAGCTCTGTAAAGCGGATGTTGCGCCCGTTTTACAGACCTCTTGCAAACTATATTCAGCGTCAGAAGCGTGAACTGTTGGAAGAACTTCGTGGTGAAATCCATAGTGAAGTTTGCAATGGATTGCAACACCTACAAGAGGAACAAA
>CAKZZK010000309.1 GCA_937885235.1 uncultured Treponema sp. | reverse complement strand
AAGTGAGCGAGGAAGAGCGTGCGTGGGCGTACCACCTCTCGATGGACAGGGCGGAAGCGGACTACAACAACGGATTGAGGCTTGCCGCGGAGAAAGCCCTTGATAAAGGTATTAAACAGGGCAAAGATGAATTAACGGAAATGATAGTACGCCGTATGCTTTCGGCTAGAAAATATAGCCCCGAAGAAGTGGCGGATATAACTGGGCTTTCTGTGGAGGATGTTCGTCGCGTGCAGAACGCATGATTTATTGTAACAGTTTCGTAGGAAACAAAAGCTGCCCTGTGGTGAAACCACTTGGGCAGCTCTTATAGTTATTTAAATGTAATCTATCACAAAAACAAGCTTTTAAGGTTTTCATAAATATATTTTCATTGCGGTATTTCTCTCTCAGAGCTGCCGCAGATAAATATTGCATTGCTTATGAATCTCTCATTTTATAATTGTATATAAAAGGTTATTTTCCAGATTCATTAACGGATGAAGCTAGAAAAGAAAAGTATGCGTTTGTAAGTCTTGATTGTGATTTATATAAACTATAAAGGCTGGTATTGAATTTTTTTTATCCGTGCCTTGTAAAAGGTGGAATGATATTTGTCCATGATTATCGTTCTGGCTTTTTTGATGGATGTACAAAAGCTGTTGATGAATTTTATGATGTTGTAGGTGTGAATCCAATATTGATGCCGGATAAAAGCGGAACTGCTGTTTTTTGCAAATAAGTTAAAAATATATCACGCAAAGAGAAAGTTTATGCCTGATAAGATAGGGAAATATAGGAAAGCACGGAGGACGGAAAGGTCTGTTGCAAAATAAGTGAGAAAAATCATGGAGGGTATTACAGAATGAATATAATTCAATTAGCTCAGCTGCTTGAATTTCCACAGCATGGGGATGACAGGGGACACCTTGTCATCGTTGAGGGAATGCAGGATATACCTTTTGACATAAAGAGGATTTTCTATATCTATGGCTCAGACAGCGAGGTTGTGCGCGGACAACATGCAAACAGAAAGAGTGAATTTATCCTTATCAATGTAGCAGGAATGAGCAAGGTGAGGGTAAAAGACGGAAAAGGTAACGAAGCCGTTTTCTCATTAAACCGTCCGCATACAGGGATCTATCTTCCGAAGATGATATGGAAAGATATGTATGAGTTCAGCAAGGATTCCGTCCTGCTTTGCCTTTCGAGTGAGCATTATGATCCTGATGAATATATCAGAGATTATGGTGAATATGAAAAAGAGATTTCTGTGTGTAGGGGATTAATAAGTTGATTCGCAACTAGCCATTCAAATATATTAGACAGGTTGCTTCCGTTTGGCGGAGGATTTAATCAAACAAGCGTTAGCTTGATAACTTTGTAAAGGAGGAGATTGAAAATAAATGGACGCTAAGACTTCGTTTTTTTATATCGTTATTTTTTTGTGGGGGACTTATAATTTTACTTATCAATTGCATTGTCTGCCAAATAACGGATTTGATCAAGGAGTTTGACAGCAATCAGTATTGGTCGCTGTTCTCCAGAAAAATTACATTAGGTCGAAAGATAGATTTCAGTCAATTTGAGGTATGGTGTGGCGATTGTGTTTGTCCTCTTTTCGGCTCTGATTATTTCGCAATGGACGCAGTTTTTTATGTCCGAAACTGTAATCCCAATTCTTTTCTGGGAAGATAAATTTAGCTTATGAAGCTTTCAATAGTAATCCCCGTCTACTACAATCAGGATAACCTAAGACCCCTGTACGATGACATAAAGAATAAAATCATCGACGTAATCGACTACGACTACGAGTTGGTCATGGTCAACGACGGTTCCAGAGATAGAAGCTACGAGGTTATGAAGGAGCTCGCGGAGCAGGACAGGAACATAAAAATAATCAGCCTTTCCCGAAATTTCGGTTCTCATTCAGCCACGCTCTGCGGTTTGGTCAGTTGTTCGGGCGACTGCGCCGTCATAAAGGCTGCGGATTTGCAAGAGCCTACAGAAATGATTTTAAAAATGGTGGAAAGCTGGAAGAGGGGAAACAATGTGGTTCTTGCCGTCCGCGAAGGTCGTGAGGAGAAAAAAAGCCAGATTTTTTTTTCAAACCTTTACTATTGGATGGTCAGAAAAACTTCCTTTCCCAATATGCCAAAGATGGGTTTTGATATATATCTTATTGACCGCAAGGTCATAGATGTTTTGAGCATGCTCGATGAAAAGAATTCTGCCTTGACGGGACAGATTTTATGGAGCGGATTTAAGACGGATACCATATATTACACCCGCCTTGCCCGTCAGATTGGAAAAAGCCGTTGGACTCTGAAGAAGAAAATTCGCCTTGTGACGGACACGCTATTTGGTTTTTCAACGATTCCGATAAAAATTGTTTCCATAGTGGGGACTTTTGCCTTTTTGGGGAGCATGATTTGGGGAGCAATCCTTGTTGTTTCAAAAATCTTGAATCTGATTCCTGTGAGCGGCTGGACGACGCTGATTGTGTTCAATCTGTTCTCTTTCGGCGTGATTATGTTTTCTCTCGGAATCTTGGGGGAGTATCTGTGGCGCACATTTGACGCTACCCGTAACCGACCGCCTTATATAATAGAAGATTCCAACATAAAAGGGAAGGAGTGATTTATGGAAAAGATAATGCAAAACCGCCTCGACAGGGGCTTTTACATGTACCAGAAGGAGTTTGAGGACAAGGCATTGCAGGTGCTGCGTTCCGGTTGGTATATTCTCGGAAACGAAGTCAAGCAGTTTGAGAATGAGTTTGCGTCATTTACCGGCTCTAAATACTGCGTGGGGCTTGCGAGCGGATTGGACGCGCTGTGGATAGCATTCCGCGTCCTTGGAATCGGAAGGGGCGACGAGGTTATCGTTCAGGGAAACACCTACATTGCGAGCGTGATGGGAATCACAATCAACGGAGCTAAGCCCGTCTTCGTGGAACCGGACGAATATTTCAATATGGATGCCTCAAAAATCGAGAAAAAAATCATGCCCAAGACAAAGGCGGTTCTTGCCGTGCATTTGTATGGGCAGGCTTCCAATATGAAGCCCATAACGGATTTGTGCAAGAAATACAACCTGCGCCTTGTGGAGGACTGTGCCCAGTCGCATGGTGCATGTTTTGACGGAAAGATGACGGGAACATTCGGCGATATCGGCTGCTTTTCGTTCTATCCGTCAAAGAATCTTGGCGCATTTGGGGACGCTGGGGCGATAACCACCGATAGCGAAGAGCTTGCCGACGCGGTGAGGATTTTCAGGAATTACGGAAGCGAAAAACGCTACCACAACAAGGTCGTCGGGGCAAATTCCCGTCTTGACGAAATGCATTCCAAAAAGATGTATAACCCCGCTATGGGTCTGCGGTTGCTCGCCGTGGGCC
>CAKZZK010000308.1 GCA_937885235.1 uncultured Treponema sp. | reverse complement strand
CTATGCTGGGAGAAATCTGGATCATGCCGGAATGCAGGGCGCGGATGGAGATGATAAGTTCCGTGGGAGAAATGTCCTTGAGCAGGTAGCCGGAAGCCCCCTTCACCAGCGCCGCGCGGACAAAATCATCCTCGTCATAGGTAGAAAGCATGATTATCTTTATGTGGGGGCAGGATGCCTTTATCTTGCCCGTCGCCTCCACGCCGTTCATGACGGGCATATGCACATCCATCAGGATGATATCGAGATTGACATCAGGCCGCAGTACAAAGTCGTACGCTTCCTGCCCGTTCGCCGCAATGCCGACCACCTCCATGTCCTCCGCATAATTGGTCAGGTAGGTTTTCAGGCTTTCCGCAAACATACGCTGGTCATCAACCAAGAGAAGATTGAGTTTTCCCATATTCCTCCATAAGCAACTGCATCACCGGTATCTTTATC
Source organism: uncultured Treponema sp. (assembly GCA_937885235.1). Taxonomy (GTDB): domain Bacteria; phylum Spirochaetota; class Spirochaetia; order Treponematales; family Treponemataceae; genus Treponema_D. The sequence goes on along the minus strand of CAKZZK010000308.1, from coordinate 18,311 downwards.
TCAAGCCTGAAGCCGCCCTCCTCGCCGGAGACAGCGACAAGCTCCCCGCCGACGGGCCGGAGCCGTTCCTCCATGCCCGCAAGCCCAATGCCCTTCACCACCTGCTTTGAGCCAACGCCGTTATCGCTCACCGTCATGTAGAGGAAGCCGTCGTCCTCCCGAAAATAGATGGCGACATAGGTGGCAAGCCCGTGGCGGACGGCGTTCGTCAGTCCCTCCTGCATGGTGCGGATGAGGATTTTGTTTATGGTGCGCCCATAGTCCCGCTTCATATTGCCCCTGTCAAGTTCCACCTGCACATTCGCCACCTTCTGGAAGATGTTTTTTATTTCCGAGAGGGAGTCCAGCGTCTCTACCGGATGCCTGATGGCGCGGATGGCGCGGAGCGTCTTGCGGGTTTCCTGCAGGCCGTGGCTTGCAAGGGAGCGCACCATTTCAAAGCACTCCTTTGTCTTATCCCATGGCTGAGGCTTGCCGCTCTGGCATGCTTCCATGAGCCCGATGATGTTCACAAAGACGTAGCCGCAGCTGTCGTGCATATCGCGGGTAATGCGCAACCGCTCTTCTTCCGCAGCCTTTTCGCCCTTGTTCTTTGCCAAATCCTGCAGCTGCTGGTTGACCACCGTAAGCTGGGACATCACCATATTCTGATGCTTTCTGATAGCATCGCTTTCCTGCCATGAGCAGACGGCAAAGCGGTAAACGCAGACAAAAACCGCTACTGAGATAAAGCTGAACACAAGCGCGGCAAAGTCATCCCAGCCCTGTATGCTCGGCGCATCTGCCATATCCACCAAGCCGAGGACTCTGGGGTAAAACTGCATGGCGATGAAGCTCACTATGCCCAATGGCAGTATGAACGCGCAGAACTTTGGCGGGAATTTTATCCCCACGGTGAGGATCCATGCGGAAAAGATGAAAAGCTTTATCGTAAACAGCGCGTTCACCGTGTAGAGGCACAGGTCAGCTCCGACGGCAGAAAGAAGCAGGGCAAGGACGATGATGCCGCCCTTCTTTGCAAAGAGCATAAAGAAGAGCGCGACGACGAAGAGCAGGAAGAACGCATAGAAGTCCACCAGAAAGACATCGCGGTCAAAAAAGAGCACATCACGTATAGACTCCAGCAGCTCGTTCCTGTTCAGTATGTAGATCAAATGAAAGTTGCAGAAAGCAGCAGCAATAAACAGCGCGTCGATGACAGCCGTTACGCAGGTACAGAAGATAAAGGTGATAGAATATCGTTCCAGAAGGCTTTTCTGCATAGGCACGCCGTCACACTAGTTTGCCTTTTTCTGGAAGTGGCTGAACGTCATGCTGAAGCTCGCCCTTCCCTGCGTCACCGAGCGCAGATTTGTGCTGAAACCGAACATCTTTGCCATGGGTGCCTGCGCGTGTATGATGTTTCCGCCTGATTTTTCATCCATGCTGCTGATAATGCCGCCGCGCTGGGTAATCTGGCTCATGGCATCGCCCACAAATTCCGCGGGGCTTTCAATGTCAACAGCCATCACCGGCTCAAGCATCTCTGGACTGGCGGCGGAACAGACGGCATCAAAGCCCTCTGCCGCAGCAGCTTCAAAGGCAAAGCTGGTGGAAGCAAGCTCGTCGTAATCAATGGCGGTAACGGTGATGGCGGTGTCCGTACAGGGATAGCCGAACTTGATTCCTCCCGCAAAGCTGTTTGTGATTCCCTGTTCAATGGCATCGTAGATTTCGGGGGGAATGGCATTGTCGCGCACCGTGCAGGTATAGAGGTTGCCGCTGCCGGTCTCGCGCGGCTCTGCATGGAGCGTAAGCCCCGCAACTACCTCTTTGCCCGCAATCACGCGGCTGTAAGATTCCGTGTAGTCCGCGCTTGCCATCACCGCCTCGCGGTACGTCACCTGCGGCGCACCCACGCGGCACTGGACTTTGAAATCATCGCGGATGCGCGTTACAAGCACGTCCAGATGCAGCTCGCCCATGCCGCTGATGACGAGCTGGCCTGTTTCCGCATCATCGCGGTGGGTAAACGTGGGGTCCTCGCGGCTCAGGATGTCCAGTGTATCGAGGAGCTTCTGGCGTTCGCTCATGGTTTCCGGCTCTATGGCTATCGAGATGACGGGCACGGGGAAGCGCACGCTTTCAAGCAGGACGGGCATTCCTTCGCTGCCGAGGGAGTCGCCTGTCTGTGCCAGCTTAAGCCCCACGAACACGGCTATATCTCCCGCGCTCACGCTGTCTATCTGCTCCATGTGGTTGGCATTCACGCGCAAAATCCTGTTCACCCGCTCGCGCTTCTTCTTGCTCACATTGAAGACCTGCGAGCCTGTCTGTATCTTGCCTGCATACATCCTCACAAAGCAGAGTATGCCCGCATTCTGGTCATACTGGATTTTGAACACAAGCCCCACGGGGAATTTTGCCGCGGGGTCGCATTTCACGAGGATGTGCTCCTCCTCGTGCTTTTTGACGTGCATGCCGTCGGCAGGAGGCACTTCGTCAGGCGCGGGCAGGTAAGCGATGACTGCGTCCATAAGCGGCTGTATGCCCTGATTGTGGCGGCTTGAACCGCAGAGGAAGGGCACGAGCGTGCGCTTTATCGTGCATGAGCGGATTGCCGCGCGCAGTTCATCACTCGTGATTTCTTCCCCTTCCAGATATTTTTCCCCCAGTGCCTCATCGTTTGACGCAACGGTATCCACAAGCTTTTCCCGCCACTCTTCCGCAAGAGAGCGATACTGTCCGCTTATCTCGCTGACGGAGAACTTTTCACCTTCGCTTTCGGCATCCCAGTGGATTTCTTTCATATCGAGCAGGTCTATCACGCCGTCAAAATCCTGTCCGGAGCCACAGGGGATTTCTAGCGCCACTGTCTCGCAGCCAAATTTTCCATGCACGTCGTTCATAGCGCCAAAGAAGTCTGCACCAATCCTGTCCATCTTGTTTACAAAGCAGATGCGCGGCACGTTGAATTCGTCCGCCTGTTTCCACACGGTTTCGGTCTGCGGCTGCACCCAGCCCACCGCGCAGATAACGGTAATGGCTCCGTCAAGCACGCGCAGGCTCCGCTCTACTTCGGCGGTAAAATCCACGTGGCCGGGGGTGTCTATGATGTTTATCTGGTAATTTTTCCACTGGGTGGTGATGGCGGCGGAAGCTATCGTAATGCCGCGCTCCTGCTCCTGCTGCATAAAGTCCATCGTGGCGGCGCCATCGTCAATCTCGCCGATTTTATGTATCTTGCCCGAATAAAAGAGAATTCGTTCTGTAGTCGTTGTCTTTCCGGCATCAATATGCGCCATGATGCCGATATTGCGCATTTTATCTAACATAATTTATATATTATATAGAAAAGATTTTTCTTTCTCAATATGCAGAACACGCGCAGAATACAAAAAAGGCACCCGCAGTTCACGGATGCCTTTGCTCTGCTCGATACTAGATTCGAACTAGTGACTTCTACCGTGTGAAGGTAGCACTCTACCACTGAGTTAATCGAGCAACTATGACACATAGTATAGAGAAAACGCACGAAAGTGTCAAGGGGGAGACTAGTTTTTGTTTACAATGCGTGTTTCATATTTCCCGCTGGCAATGTCTATGTAGCGGACAAAAAGAGAGACTTTGTTTGCCTCGTTCAAATTCTTCCATATATATTGCGTGAGTTCATCGATGCTGCCGTTCAGCTCTACCAGCGTGGGTTCCCCCTCGTAACTGGGGAGAGGATTGCCGTCACTCCGGTAGGTGTGGATAAAGCGGCCCATGCCTGCCTTTGGTTTTTCGTAGGCGAAGGTAAAGCGGTTGCAGCTTTCGGGATTATCCGTATCGCTCTTCAGGATGGAGAGGGCATAGTCATAATTGCCGCCCTCAATGTGCATGATGGCAGAGATGCGCGGGGTGAAATTCGGAGCATCGGGTTCAAAGCAGCGGCTTCTCAGAGACTGTTCAAAGCTGAGCCCCTTTGCCATGCCGTCGTAGATTGTGTCTGTCTGGTCGCCGTTGGTGATGATGGTGGTGCTGCCGAGCACGCGCACGGGTGCGTAGATGATCAGACTTGAGTCTTTCATCTTTGACGGGTCAAATGCCTGCGTCCTGATTCCCTCGCCGTCCTCCACAAAAATGCGGTTGCGGCTGTTTTCGCTGCGCCCCATAATGAAATATGCCGCCACAGCCTGAGCGCCGTCGGCAGACCTTCCCACAATGATGCCCCTGCCCGGATAGCTGTTTCCGCAAAGTTCCTCTTTCAATGAATGTTTGTCCATAATTAACCCCTACAGTCGGTTTTATACCATTTTAGCATAAATAAAAAAAATATGCTATAAATACAAATCGCTATCTGTTCAGAAATGATTTTACCCTTTATAATTTTACTAACAGAAAGCCTTGGAGATTGCGATTTCAGGGCTCTTTTTACGAAAATAAGGGGTTTTTATGAAGATTTTTTTGAAAACACTGTTTCTAGCAGCTGCGATGAGCCTTTCGTTCAGCTCTTGCAGCATATTGTCTGGTTTTGCGGACATATTCAGCTCAGATACAGGTTCTGGCTCCACCGGCACTGGCACGACAGAAAAAACCGAGACACCTTCCGGCAACTCGGGTACGACAAGTTCGGGAGGTGGCAGCACGACGAACAGCACTGTCTCCGGTACGGAGCTGAGCTGGGGTGACTGGCTTAGCTATGATAAATCGTATTTTGCCAATTTTGCTGCGGGGAGCCAAATCCGCATAACGGCGACCAAGACGGGAAATGCCTCTCACGTGCTGAAAATGTATACTCCCGTTGAAAACGAAGGCTGGATTCAGCTTGCAGACGGCACTCTCGCTAATGCGGTAAAGACTTCCGGCGGGGAAATCAGCCCTTCGCAGGATTCGGGCACATTCAGCTATACAGTAACAGCTGAAGAGGCTTCTCGGCTGCGGAACTACGGTATGCTGCTCCACGGAGAGGGACTGGCCGTAAGCAATGTGGAGGCGTACACCGCGGGAAAGGCGAATACGGCAGGTGCATCGGTGTCCACGGGCACGGTGCTCCCTGTTTCCGGCAGGGCACTGAGCTGGAGCGACACGCTTTCTTTTGATAAATCCTATTTTTCGTCATTTGTTGCAGGAAGCCAGATTGTCCTTTACCTGACGACGACTGACCCCTATTCACGCCAGTTCAAGATGTACAGTCCTGTGGCAAATGCCGGCTGGATGCCGCTCCAGAATGGAACGGTGACAAATGCGACTATTGATGGCGGGGTGCTGTCTGTGCCCCAGAGCGGAACGGTGGTGTACACCGTCACCGCGCAGGAGGCTGACAATTTGAAAAACTACGGCATGTTGCTGCATGGAGGAGGTATAACAGTGGACAAGATTGAAGTGATTGGTATGGGTTCAGAGGGAAATAGCAGTTCTACAACGGGGGGCAGCGGTACTGCGGTGGTCACTCCTGTCGGCGGCACTCCGTATTCCCGTCATGGTGCGCTGACCGTGCGGGGAAGCGGACTGATTGACAAGTATGGCAGTGCGGTCATGCTTTACGGTATGTCAACCCATGGACTTTCCTGGTTCGGCAATTATGTGGATCAGGCAGGCTTCCAGACTTTGCGGGACGACTGGCAGACAAACTGCGTGCGCCTTGTGCTCTATCCGCGCGACTACAACGGCTACTTAAACGGTGGTAACCAGAGCCAGCTCAAAGAACTTATCTACAAGGGCATTGATTATGCAACGGCGCTTGGCATGTACGTCATTGTGGACTGGCACGTGCATAATTACAATCCTGTTGAAACGCAGTCAGAAGCGATAGCCTTTTTCCGCGAAGTTTCTGCCAAATACAGGAGCGCTGACAATATTCTGTATGAGATCTGCAATGAGCCCGTGGGGGCGGACTGGAACACTGCCATCAAGCCGTATGCGGAGGCGGTGATCCCCGCCATCCGTGCGAATGACAGCAATGCCATCATCATCGTGGGAACAAACACGTGGTCTCAGGATATAGAAGGACCTCTTGGCAATCCCCTCGCTTTCAGCAATGTGATGTATACCTTCCACTTTTATGCAAACACGCACACGGACAGCATGCGGAGCCGCGTGGAAAATGCACTGCGTGCCGGTATGCCCATCTTTGTGACGGAATTCGGCACCTGCGATGCGTCCGGCAATGGCGGCTTTAACACCTACCAGTCTCAGCTCTGGTTCAACCTGCTCAAGCAGTACAACGTGAGCCATCTGAACTGGAGCCTGTGCAACAAGGGGGAAACAGCAAGCGCCATCGCCCCCTGGTGCACCAAGACAAGCGGCTGGTCAGAAAACGATCTGAGCGATTCCGGCAAGCTTGTGCGCACGCACTTCCGCACGCTGCCGCAGTAAGAGCTGCATGATGACGAGCTATAGCGAATTCAAAAGCCGCTTTACCAGTGCCTGCTCATAGCCGGGGTTCTTGTTCTGCAAGTAGGAGAGGTACTTTTTTGCCGTTGCGTTGTCTTTGAGGGAGAGGCAGACCTTTGCCAGCTCTAGCCATGACTCCCACGAAGACGGCGCAGCGGCTACGACATCCTCATACGTCATCTTGGCGCGGTCGTACTGGCCGGCAGAGGCATACGCCTTTGCCATATTCTCCCGCACGGCATTGTTTTTGGGCTGGATTTTGAGCGCCTTCTGGTAGTAGCCCACCGCCACATCATAGCTGCCTTTCATACGGAAAGCGTTGCCAAGATTGTTGTTCACCTCGAAATTTTCAGGCTCCTTGCAGCATGCCTGTTCCAGCAGGGCTATGGCTCCGTCAGCATCGCCCTGCTCCAGACAGAGCACGGCAAGGTTTGTCAGCGCCTTGACGTTCTGGGCATCTGCGGCAAGAACCTCTTTGTACAGCTTTATGGCAGAGGCATCATCGCCGCTTTCATCGCACAAAAGCGCGTAGTTATACACGATGGTGGCGGCGAGCTGCTGGCTTGCGCCCGCCTTGCTGCTGTATGCCTGCTTGGCATAGGAGAGCGCTTCTTCTGCCTTTCCCTGCGCATACATGACGGTAGAGAGATTGTAATAAGTCAGCGGATCCTTTTTCCGCGGGTCCATATAGGCGAGCGCCTTCTTGAAGCTCTGCTCGGCAGCCCCGTAGTTTCCGGCAGAGGAATAGGCAGAGCCGAGTTCCTGATAGTTCTGCGCACTGGATGGATTCACCTTGATTGCCAGATTGAATGCCTCTGCCGCAGACTTATAATCTCCCTGCCGCACGAGGACTCTGCCCGCCGCAAGGTAGGCGCGTTCGTATTCAGCATCTATCTGGTATGCCGCGCGGTAGGCGGCAAGAGCCTGAGCCGTCTTGCCTAAGCGCTCGCTCACATAGCCAAGGTTATACTGTGCGGGCGCGTAAGCGGCATTGTGTGCTACGGAAGACTGGAAGGATGCGGCGGCGGCTTCATACTTTTGCTGCTGAGCCTGCGCGCGTCCTAACTGGAAGTGGTAAATGGGATTGCTTGGGTCTGCCGCCACAGCCTTTTTCAGCTCTGCCTCTGCCTTTGCGTAGTCTTTGGCATCAAAGGCGGACATGGCGAGGATGTAGCGGGCGGCGGTGTCAGACTCGTCTTTGTCCACGGATGCTTCCGCGTAGGAGAGCGCCTGCTGCATGAGGTCTTTCTTTTTTGTATCGCTTCCGGCAAGCCGCTGGGAAGCATCATAGAGGGCGCTGCTTATTTCGCTCAGCTTGTCGGCGGCAAAGTCAGGGTCCTGAGTAGCAAGCATCTCTTTAACTTTGCTGAAATAACTAAAGGCTCCGTTAAGGTCTCCTGCCGCGAGTGCTGCCTTGCCCTTTGCCAGCTCTCCATTGACATCTTTGACAAGCTTTGCGGCGGCAGCGCTTTCAGCAGCACGGCGTGCATCTTCTTCCCTGCGGCGCTCTTCCTGCTCACTGCGCAGCTTCGCTTCTGCTTCCTGCTGAGCCTTTAGCTCTGCTTCGGCAGCGCGGAGGGCTTCCGCCTGCTCTTTCTGGGTGCGCATCAGCTCGTTCATCGCAAGCACGTTCCGTCTGTTTTCCTCTGTCTGCCGTGCAAGCTCCTGCTGCATGGCTTCCGCACTGCGTTTGCTCTCTGCATTCTGACGGGCGAGCTCTTCCTGCAGGGCTGTGACCGTGCGATTATTCTCTGTCGTCTGCTGTGCAAGCTGATTTTGGAGCGCTTCCGTCTTGCGCTTGCTTTCCGCATTCTGCCGGGCAAGCTCCTCCTGCAGGGCTGTAACTGTACGCTTATTCTCTGTCGTCTGCTGTGCGAGCTGATTTTGGAGTGCTTCGGTCTTGCGCTTGCTCTCTGCATTCTGGCGGGCAAGCTCTTCCTGCAATGCCTCGGCGGTGCGCTTGCTTTCTTCTGTCTGCTGCGCGAGCAGGTTTTGGAGCGCTTCCGTCTTGCGCTTGCTTTCTTCTTCGCTGCGCTTCCCATCCTCCGTCTGGAGGGCAAGCTGCTCCCGCAAGGCTTCGGCGGTGCGTCTGCTCTCCTCGTCTTGACGGGCAAGCGCTTCCTGTAATGCCGCAGCCCTGCGCTTGCTTTCTTCTGTCTCCGTCCTGCTCTCTTCTGTCTGGAGGGCAAGCAGTTCCTGTAGCGCTTCAAACGCTTCTACCGTGCGCTGATTTTCCTCCCGCTGGCGGGCAAGCTCACCGCGCAGGGACTCAATGATTGTCTGGAGGGATTCGGATTCTTTCTGGGACTGAAACGCGGAAAGCTTCGTGTAAGCGATAATGCCTCCCGCTGCCCCTGCCCAGAGGAACAAGAACATAACAGCAACAAGGAGCCCAGTCCTGTCTGCCGCAGACTTTTTTTGTTCAGCCTTGCGGTGCTTTTCGGCAAGGCTCGCAAATTTCAGCAGCTCGGACTCTGCTTCGTTGCTGTTTTCTTCTATATATATGTTACTTTTTTTCCCTGTCATAAAAAATCCCCACCCTCTTGACCTTTCTTTAGTCTAATTCTGACTCGTAGCCGTAGCCCACGGTTCCTTCCGCTCCCGCAGATATATTCTCCGCAGAGGCATCCTGCAGCGAAGATGCAACATCCTCGAGCAGCTTCTTGCGGCGCTGGGCTGCCTCTATTTCCTGCCGTGCGCGCTCTGCGGCAATGCGCTGCTCTTCTTCCTTCTGCTTGCGCTCCTGCTCCACGCGGATGACGTCAGCTTTCTTCTCGTTTTCCATCTGCTCGTCAAGCATGGCGATAATCGCATTGATGGTATTTCCCTGCTCACTGTCGGGGCTCAATTTAATGTAATTTATATAATCCTCTTTGCTCTCCTGAAAGCGTCCCTGCTTGAGGCGTGTATTAGCCCTGTTGAGCACGGGAGAGGCATAGCTTGCATCTGCGGCGATGGCGAGGGAATACCACTTGTCTGCCCCCTCGTAGTCTTCCATGGCAAAGGCAATATTGCCGGCATCATAGGCAAGCACCTTCTTGTTCGTGTTCGGCGCATCCATGCCTTCCGTGCAGATATTCAGCGCCTGAGCGTATTTTCCCTGCTGGAAATAGCAGAGCGCCAGATATATGTATGCCTTGGGGTCTTCCTTGTTTTCTATAGCCTTTTGCAGGTAGGGGACAGCTTTCTCCGGATTGTCAGCGCGGAAAAAGCTTTCCCCGCGGCTGAAATCCCCCTGAGCCGCCAGCGTGCACAGTCCGCTGCCGCAAAGAAAAAAGGCTGCTGCCAGACATTTTTGCCAATATTTGCTCATTATAAAGCCTCCCATATTTGCATAAGTTTGGATATGTGATATAGTATAATCTAGTTATCAGCCTATTTGACATATTTGGTCAAAAGGGCTAATCTTTCATATACTACGAGTCACTTGTAAAACAATCGAATGCTTTATGAGTTACTCAGAACCTTGACAGGCGGAGTTTACTTTATGAACACAGTAACGATGGTGGTTGCAGTTAGTGTATTAATTGCGTTCATTATCTTTATCTCGATTGTTATATTCAAGAACCTCTTTACACCTCAGAAAATCGGCAATATTCAGAAATTAATTAAGAGCGGAAAAGCGTCTGCCGCACAAAGAGTTGCAAAGGCTGTACTGGCGAAAAATCCCCGCGACTACGTAGCCCACTACTGGCTTGGCAAGGCATATCTTGCGGACAACAAACAGGAGCTTGCTTTCATAGAATTTAAGACGGTAAACGGCAATGCGCTTTTCAATGGAGACATTCCAGAACTGGCATTCCGCAAGGAGATGGCACAGCTTTACTTAAAATTCAATCAAAATGAAGACGCGCTGAAAGAATTTCTCCTGCTCACCAAGATGGAACCCCGCAATGCTGACAATTTCTTCAACGTCGGCAAGCTCTACGAGGCGAGCAACCAGCTTGCCCCCGCACATGGCTTTTACCAGAAGGCTATCGCGCTGGACAAGAGGAACGCAGAGGCTCACGCAGCCCTCGGCTACCTTTTTGTGCGCAGCAAGCAGTACGGAGATGCAAAGCGCGAGATTGAGACAGCTATCAAGCTGAGTCCGAATACATTTTCTTCCTATTACTATCTCGGAAAAATGTACAAGGAAACGAAGGACTATCCCAGCGCCATCAAGGCCTTTGAAAAGGCTCAGCGCGACCCAGAACTGCGGCAGCGCACGCTCATAGAGAGGGGCTCCTGCTATATGGCGGTAGACCAGACAGAGAATGCCATTGCGGAATTCGAGCATGCGGTAAAGAGCGCAAAGAACGAAGCTTCGCAGGAAACGCTGTTTGCGCGCTATTTCCTCGCAAGCTGTTATGAAAAAACGCATAAAATTGAAAAAGCCATAGAGCAGTGGGAAGCGATTGCCAAGCGCAACAAGAATTTCCGCGATGTATCTTCCAAGCTCAATGAATACAAAGACGTGCAGACAAACGACAGCCTGAAAGAGTACCTGACAGCCTCCCCCCAGCAGTTCCTCGAGCTGGCAAAAAAAGTCGCCAAGGGCGGCTATAATCTGGTATGCCAGAAGGTTGAATCCACAAACTTCGGCTGCGTCATGCTTGCCACCGAAGACGACAAGGACAACTGGAACATGCGGAAACGGATTTACCTTGTAGAATTTTATCGCAACAGCACGACTATTTCGGAAAACGTTGTCCGAAAAGCCGCGGATTTAGTAAAAGACAAGGGTTATTACAAGGCCATTTTGCTTTCCAGCTCTGGATTTACGGGGGAAGCCATCGGTTTCGCCGAGAACCGTCCAATCATGCTTGTTGGCAAAGAGATGCTTGAACTTACCCTTGCAAAAGCAGGAGTATAAACAATGCGCTTTCTTTGCGTTTCCGACCAGATAGACCCTCTTGTCTATGCCACGAATGTAACAGAGCGGTACGGCGATGTAGACGCCGTCTTTTGCGCGGGCGACCTGTCCATGGAATACGTTGACTTCATCGTGTCAACGCTGGGCAAGCCGACTTTTTTCGTTTTTGGCAACCACGACTTGGAGGAATTTGACTACTACAAGAAGGGCTCGCATCTGTCGGGAATGTATGCGGCATCAGATATGGACAAGGGACACGGGGGGGATTATGTGAGCAACAAGGTGTTGCGGCACAAAACGCTGCATTTTTCGCTTCCAAACGGCAAAACCACTCCCCTGCTCATAAGCGGTGTCTCCGGTTCCATCCGCTACAACAATGGGAAAGACCAGTACACAAATTTTGAGATGTTCATACAGCTTTTAAAGCTTGTTCCCGGGCTCCTGTGGAACAAACTGCGCTGGGGGCGCTTTTGCGATGTCTTTTTGACTCACGCCTCTCCCCGCCACATCCATGACAGGGAAGATCCCTGCCACAAGGGCTTTGAATGTTTCAACTGGTTCATAAAGAAATTTCAGCCCGCACTGCTCATCCACGGGCACATACATCTTTACGACCTACAGGCAATACGTACCACCATCAGCGAAAAAACCACCGTGGTAAATGCCTATAGCCATATCCTCATAGACTTTAATCCGCTATTTTCAGGAAAAGGAAATTATGCCGACAGCAACATCTCTATCCTCTCAGACCGATGAAGATTTTAACCGCGCGCGCAGCAAGGCGCTCATAAATGAAATACAGCACATCTTGAAGCCAGACGAAGCCGCGCTTATCTCTTTTACCGATATTAAACGTATCCTTAAACCGAAAAACGAAGTATACAAGGGGATGCAGGTAATTCCCATCAACCTCATCGTGGGAAGCGAAGGACGCTATAAGGACTTTGACAATCATTTCTTCCCCAAAAGCCGCTTTCTGAAGAACCGCTGGGAGCACGTTGACATGGCGCACATACAGGATGTGCCGCTGCCGCCAATCAGCCTCTATGAAGCGGGCGGGCTCTACTTTGTGCGCGATGGCAATCACCGCGTTTCCGTTGCAAAGGCACGGGGGGTGGAAAACATCGATGCCGACGTGGTGAGTCTGCAGAGCGAGATAAAGCTCAAGCCGGGAAACAACATTGCGGACCTCTACAAGCAGGTGATCAACTACGAAAAGCGGACTTTCTATGCCGAGACGAATTTCGGAGACATCACGGACTACTGGACGCTGGATTTCAGCACCACGGGCCAGTACGATGTCATCTACAACCACATTTTAATCCATAAATATTATATTAATATGGATAAAACAGAGGAGATTCCCTTTGAAGACGCGGTGAGCTCTTGGTATGAAAATGTATACCTGCCCGTCATCAATACCATAGAACAGCATCACATCATGAAGCTCTTCAAGGGGCGCACGAAGTCCGACCTCTATATCTATTTCATAAAGTATTGGGATGAATTGAAACAGCGTTTCGGCAACGAGGTGAGTCTGGAGAAAGCCGCCGAAGGCTTCAAGCAGGAGCACCGGAGACCCCCGCTTCTCAACAAGATAAAGAACGTGCTCGCCAAACACCGCCTGAGGAAAACGCAAAAACTCCATTCTGAATGATTTTTGTAGCGAAAACGCCCTGTTTTGCCGATACTGAACTTGACGGTACCATTTTTCAATGTTAGAATAGCATTATGGTATCAGGGAGTAAATTGTGACATTAGACGACACTTTTGCTTATATTCCTCTTTTTGCATTAGCCGTTTTATCAGTGCTCTTGATAGTGCTGTTATCGGCTATAAAAAAGAAAAGCACTGCGCGCACAAGTTTTATCTTTTACCTATCAACATTTATTACCCTTTGTTCAAGCGTGATGGCAGGGGTCATCCGCATGACGACCCCGTTGGACGAGCCATGCAACGCATTCATCATCTTTGCGCTCGGCATTTTCCTTGCAGGGATTGTCTTGATACCATATTGCCTCATGCTCTATACCTTCGAGCCAAAGCAAATTGTAAAGCTTGTTCCAAAGTCTGAAAACAAGCGCATACTTGCCGCGGAAAATCAGAACAAGCAGGCGGTTTCCCCACAGGAAACCGAAGAAGCGGTCGCGTACAGCGTAAAAATGCTCGACCTCAGTCAGGACTTCATGGTCCATGCCGCTGATGTCTATTCCAAGGAAGAGGGGCTGAGCACGCTCCTTGACTACCTGAACAAGACCATTGGCGAACAGATAAAGGCTGACGGAAGCGCAATTTTAATGATCGATGATTTTGAGGATGTCATCACTGTCAAAGCCTTTGACGGTGATTTTCCGCCGCCATACAAACTGCCGAACGATATGCCCCACAAGCCGGTGCGGATTGCGACAAGTTTTAAGTTTGCCTCTTTCCCCCTGCGCGACAATATCTTCGGCGAAATTGCCACCTCTGGCAAGGCGGAGTTGATTACCAACCCCGCCGCAGACGGTAGAATTTATCAGAACGGGCCAGAGGACTTCCTCGAATGCGGAAGCTACATCTTTGTTCCGATGAAGATTCAGGATGTGGTCATCGGCGTAACGGCGTTTGCCCGCAAAAACGGCACTCCCCTCTTTACGGAAGACGAGCTCAAGACTGCTTCCACGCTTTCTGATTCCGCAGCAGCGGCTGTCAAGAGCGTGATAACGGTAAACGATATAATAGAAAACAACAGCATCTCCAAAGAAACGGAGATTGCAAGCCACATTCAGGACATACTCAAACCGGCAAAGCTGCCGATTATCTCCGGTGCAGAGATAGCGACCATCTGGAACCCTGCGGAAGGTGTCTGTGGTGATTACTACGATGTCGTGGTTTCACGGAAGGACAGGGTGTCTTTCATGCTGGGAGATATTGCCGGCAAGAGCATTAACAGCATCATGGTTATGATCATGATTCGCTCCATGCTGCGCCTTGTCGTGAATACCACCCAGACTGCGGGCAAGATTCTCACTTGGGTCAACAAAGGCATTGCAGGAGAGTCGTTCAGCACAGACCACTTTGGTTCTGTCGCGCTCATCAACTATAATCCTGAGAAAAAGCAGATAGAGTTCTCTTCGGGCGGCAATATGCCTGTTTTCTATTATGACAGCAAGCTCAATACCATGAAGGAACTCTCTGAACCAAGCGAACCTATAGGAGTGGAAAAGAGTTCTGAGTATAAAAACTATGTACAAAATGTTAAATCTGGTGATATAATAATCACATATACTGATGGTTTAGTGGAAACACTAAATGACAAGGGTCAGCAGTATACGAGGGAATCTTTGCTGAGGATTATTACAGAAAATCATAATGCTTCTGGCAAGGATATAGTAAAGATCGTCAAGAATGACATAAAGAAATTTTGCGGCTCTGTAAGTCAGCATGACGATGAAACGTTGCTATTGGTTAAAATTCAGTAACATTGAAGGATAAGGAGCAAAACTTATGGAACTGAAAATAAGGAAAAATGGTGATGTCTACATTATTGATGTCAACGGAGAAATGGACTTGTATAACTCTTACAAACTCAAAGAGTTGGTAATGAAAATGCTCGAAAAGAACGTCAAGTCCTTTATTATCAACCTGGAGCAAGTTGACTATATCGACTCTTCCGGAATTGGAGCGCTCATCTATATTTGTTCTACAATCAAAAAGATGAACTTGAAGCTCTATATCTCCAACATTCATGGTTCCGTGAAGAAAGTTATAGAATTGACAAAGCTCATGGGCTACTTTCCTATCGCAAACAGTGTGGAAGAAGCACTGCTTATGATCAAAGAATAAGCATTCTGACGGGAGGAATTTAGATGGCAGATGCAATAAAAGAATTGCGCTCTGACGGAAATGACCCCTTGTTTGACAAGTCAAATATGCTCTACAAGGAATTTCCTTCAGATTTTAGACAGATCAGGTATTTCACGTTGCTCATTGTCCAGTCTGCGCCTCTGGAAATCAAGGAGATCAACCTTCTTGAACAGCAGATCAGTGAGGTCATAAAGAACGCGGTAAAGCATGGCAATGACTGCGACATAAACAAAAAAGTCCATGTATGGTATTCCTTCAGTGCTAGCCACGCGCACATTATTGTAGAGGATGAGGGAGAGGGCTTCAAAGACTTAGAGAAATGGAATGATTTCAACAAGAAGCGCCTCGAATGCCTGAGGGATTCTAATTTTGAGGAGCTCTCAAATTATGTTTCGTTCCGCACAAGGCGCTCTGATGATCAGGATGGCGGAAATGCCCTCTTTGCGGCTCTGGAATACTGGGACGGCGGCTTTATCTACAACGACAAGCGCAATGGTGTCGCTATGCTCAAACGTTTCCAGCAAAAGCGCCATGGCGTGATTCTGGAATAGAAGCGAAAAAGCTTTCTCCACAGTTTTTTCATGAAACGCTGATGAAAAATCAGCGTTTTTTTATTTTTCCGCTTGACAAAAAAACGGACATTCATGTATAGTATGGCTATCGGGTAAACCTTTGAAAGGGGGTGCACCGGTTTCGACAGATGAGAGTAATCTTGTGCTGCAGGTGAGGTTACGCCTGACCTCTGATCAGACGAAAAAAATAACTGAAGACGATTCTTTCGTAGAAGACGAGCAGTTTGCTCTTGCCGCGTAAGTGGCTGAGCCGGAACTCATGTTGCGCTGTTCCTAGCGATGTGATGTTCTGTTACAAATAGGGACTTGCTCTGTGCTTTTTCTGGGGAGTACAGGGGACTCCGCAAGGATACCAGAATACGGAGGCGATGCCTTTGAAGCCGCTACCGACTCCCGACAACTACCTCGCTTCAATAAACCTGTAGAGGTGCCTGGTTAGCTTATTTGGACGCGGGTTCGACTCCCGCCATCTCCATTGATTGCCTAAGCCTTTGAAAATGAGGGCTTAGGCTTTTTTATTGCCGCTAAAAATAAAGCAGGGGGCACAGGAAAAAGCTCCCGTACCCCTGCCCTCTCGCTCAGACGCAATAGCCTATGCAGATTGCTCCGCTATATTTCTACCATAGATGAAAGAAAGCCGCTTGAGCCCCTCAGCCCCCGCATCATCCAGAAGATTTTTATCCATACGCCACGTCCAGTTAGTACCTGTCGTTGACGGCATATTCATGCGCGCATCGGTTCCCAGACAGTAAATATCCTGCAGGGGAACAATGCAGGTGTCGGCGACAGACGCGAAAGCCGCGCGAATCATAGCGTGGGTAAGCGTACAGACATCTGCATTTTCCGGCAGATTGAAGTATTGCCGCACATTCTGGCGGCACTGCTCCAGACATGACGTAAAATAACCTGCGGTGGTATCGTTGTCATGGGTGCCGGTGTAGACGACAAGCTTTGACGTGTTATAGTTGTGCGGCAAATCCTTGCAGCCGGCGCTTTCCTCAGACCACTCGTTGTTGTTAAAGGCAAACTGGAGTATCTTCATACCCGGCAGCTCACAGCCATCGCGCAAAGCTTCAACCTCAGGCGTAATCACGCCCAAATCCTCTGCGATAATCGGCAGGTCGCCAAGGCGCCGCTTGATGGTGTCAAACAGCGCCTTGCCCGGCCCCTTAATCCACTCGCCCTTGATGGCATTCGGCGCCCCGTAGGGAATCTGCCAGTATGCCTCAAAGCCACGGAAGTGGTCTATGCGCACAATATCAACAAGCGACAGCATGTGGCGGATGCGTTCCACCCACCAGGCATAGTGATTGCGCTTCATAGCGTCCCAGTCATAAAGCGGGTTGCCCCACAGCTGGCCGATAGCAGAAAAATAGTCAGGAGGAACACCGGCGCAGGTTTTCTGCTGCAGCGTCTCCTCATCATACTGAAAGAAGCGCTGGTTTGCCCACACATCGGCGGAATCCGCAGCGACAAAAATCGGAATGTCGCCGATAATCTTGATGCCAAGCTCATTCACGTAAGCTTTGAGCGCCTGCCACTGCACAGAGAAGAAGAACTGGATGACCTTTATCTGCTCCACATCATCGCGGTGCGCCGCATTCCACTTTGACACGGCGCCCTGCTTGTGGGACGCAAGCTCCTTGGGCCAGAACTGGTTCCACATGCTTGCGTTGCCAGTCACCCCCTGCTTGTTCGCCTCTGCGTCATAGAATTTCTTAATGCTCGTATACGAAGCAAAGTTGTCAAGCCAAGATGAGTTTGCATCTTTAAATGCCTCGTAAGCGGCACCATCTTCCACGCTGAGCGTTTCAAGGAAGTGAGCCGCGCACTTGTACAGCACCGGCATCTTCCACCAGACAACGGAGCCGAAATCTACCTTGCCTTCACTCTTGATGTAATCAGGCGGAGCCACCAGTTCCGCAGTAGCCCAGCCCTTTTCCACGAGCATATCCAGATCCACAAGCAGCGGATTGCCCGCGAACGTAGAAAAACTCGCGTAGGGACTGTCGCCGTAGCCGGTCGGTCCCAGAGGCAGCACCTGCCACAGCGTCTGATTAGCGCGGTGCAGCCAGTCCGCAAACTTGTACGCCTCCTTTCCAAGCGTGCCAATGCCTGCAGTTCCAGGCAGAGACGTTATATGCAGCAATACGCCGCTCTTTCTTTCACCCATGCTAATGCTCCTCTCCTACTCTGTCGGACGCTTCTTGAGCTTGTCGCTGTTGATGACAGCCTGCCCCTTGCCAACCTGCTGCTCCATCATAGCGCGAACCTTAAGCGGCAGACCGAAAAGCGTGATAAAGCCGTCGGCATCCTTGTGGTCGTAAAGCTCGCCCGTGGCAAAGCTGGCAATGCTTTCGTTGTACAGGCTGTACGGAGAAGAGCTTCCCGCGCCACGCATAGTGCCCTTGTACAGCTTGAGCTTTACCCAGCCGGTCACATTTTCTTCAACCTTGTCCTGGAATGCCATGATGCCTTCCATAAGGCCGGTGAACCACTTGCCGTCATAGATGAGCTCCGCCTCGCGCAGGCTTACGTTCTGTTTAAAGTGATAGGTGTCGCGGTCAAGGCAGAGGTGGTCCAGCTGCTCATGTGCATAGAGCAGGATGGTTCCGCCGGGGGTCTCATAGACGCCGCGGCTCTTCATGCCGACAACGCGGTTCTCCACAAGGTCAACAAGCCCT
>CAKZZK010000307.1 GCA_937885235.1 uncultured Treponema sp. | reverse complement strand
TCTTTCCCTACACGACGCTCTTCCGATCTCTTATTATGCGGAATTCAGCCATGTTGCTACCTACCATCACGAAAATATGGACGGTTCCGGCTACCCGGAGGGCTTGAAGGGAAATGATATCCCCCTGTGCGCCAGAATTATCCGCGTTGTTGAAAGCTATGTATCCCTCGTAAATTCCCGCAGCTTTCACAAAGGCTTGAAGCCTAAGGCTGCTGTCGCCGCGCTTAAACGCGAAACGAATATATATGATATGCAGGTGGTCGATGCGCTTGGCTCTCTTGCCACGCTTTCCTAAAACCTGTATTATGAAGTAGTTTGAGAATTCTGGTAGTGTGAAGGGGATAGTCGCCTATGTGTGGAATAGTGGGATATGTGGGGGTGCGCGATGCTACTCCGATTTTGATAGAGGGATTGAAGAAGCTTGAGTATCGCGGCTACGACAGCGCGGGAATTGCGGTGTACACCGGGGATGACATTGTTGTGCGCAAAGTTAAAGGTGCCATCAAGTTTCTGGAAGAGCGCATCGCTACAGAGCTTATCCGCGGTTCCCTCGGCATAGGCCATACCCGCTGGGCAACACACGGCGAGCCGAGCGACGTGAATGCCCATCCGCAGGTGAACGAAAGCGGCTCCATAGCCGTGGTGCACAACGGCATCATTGAAAACTATGCCGCGCTCAAGGAATGGCTGCAGGGCAAGGGCGTCGTGTTCCGCAGCAAGACAGACACGGAAGTCATTGCCCATCTTGTGAACTACTATTACCAGAAAGGCGGAAACATCTTTCAGGCTGTGCAGAAGGCTTTAGGAAAGCTGGAAGGCAGCTATGCCCTCGGGGTGCTCTGCAAGGACTATCCGGACCGCCTGATTGCGGCGAGGAAGGAAAGCCCCCTTATCATCGGATTGGGAAAGGGGGAGAATTTCATAGCAAGCGATGTGCCTGCCGTCCTTGAGCATACGAGGGAAGTGTACTTCCTTGACCAGAAGCAGCTCGCCGTCCTGTACAGCGACCACGTTGACCTCTTTGATGCCGACGGCAGCAAGGTCATCAAGCAGCCTTACCACGTAGACTGGGATATTTCCTCTGCCGAGAAAAACGGCTATGCCCATTTCATGCTCAAAGAGATACATGAACAGCCCAAGGCGCTCACAGACACCCTGCGCCCTCGTCTTGTGCAGGAAAATGGCATCTATACGGACATCAAATTCGATGAGATAAAAAACAATGACGCTGGGCTGTGGAAGAATGCCCGCCGCATCGTGATTACCGCCTGTGGTACGGCATACCATGCAGGCATGGTGGCACGCTATGCCTTTGAGCAGTTTGCCCGTCTGCCTGTGGTGGTGGATGTGGCAAGCGAGTTCCGTTACCGCAATCCCATCCTGAACAAGGATGATGTCTTCATCGTCATCAGCCAGTCCGGGGAGACGGCGGACACGCTTGCAGCCCTGCGCCTTGCCAAGGAAGCGGGGGTGCACGTGATTGCCATCACGAACTGTGTCGGCTCTACGGCGAGCCGCGAGGCGGACGATGTTGTCTACACATGGGCAGGACCTGAGATTGCCGTTGCGTCAACCAAGGCGTACACCACGCAGCTGGTCTGCCTCTATCTTTTGGCACTCAAAAGCGCATACCTGCGCGGCATGGTGGAGACAGTGCGCTATCGGGAATTGCTCGCCGAGCTTGCTGCCATTCCCCAGAAAGTGCAGCACATACTTGACGACCAGTCCGGCATACAGAAATTCGTGGCGCAAAACTTCAATAAAGAAAAAGTCTTTTATATAGGAAGACAGTATGACAATGCCTCCAGCCTTGAATGTGCCCTTAAGTTGAAAGAGGTGAGCTATATGCACAGCGAGGCATTCGCCGCCGGAGAACTGAAGCATGGCCCCATAGCACTCGTTGACCCCTCTACACTTGTCGTTGCTACCGCTACGCAGCCTGAGCTGTATGAAAAAATTGCGAGCAATATTCTGGAGGTAAAGACACGGGGCGCTTCAAGCATGGTGATTACACAGGATCAGGCAGGGGCTTTCAAAGAAGCTGCGGACGAAGTGGTGCACATCCCAGAGACGGAAAGTTCCTTTGCGCCCATGCTTTCGGTTATCCCCGCGCAGCTTTTTGCGTACTATTGTGCCGTCCACAGGGGCAATGACCCCGACAAGCCCCGCAATCTGGCAAAGTCTGTCACGGTGGAGTAAGGAGGAATGGTTATGGAATACACGCGGAAAGAAGTCATCCAATATGTAACGGAGAATGACGTAAAATTTATCAAGCTCTTTTTTCCCGATATCTTCGGCGACATAAAGAGCATCTCCATACAGCCCTCGCTTTTGGACAGGGCGTTTGAAGAAGGCGTTTCCTTTGACGCAAGCGCGGTAAAGGGCTTTTTGAACGTTGCCATGAGCGACCTTTTCATTGTGCCTGAGCCTGCGACGCTTTCTGTTCTTCCGTGGCGCCCGCAGCATGGAAGGGTTGCTCGCCTTTACTGCAATATCCGCTATCTTGACGGCACCCCATTTGAGGGGGATTCCCGCTTGATTTTGCAGAAAGTCGTTGAGCGCGCTGCTGCGGCAGGCTTTACCGTGAACGTGGGAACAGAATGTGAGTTCTATCTTTTCCGGCGAGATGAAAACGGTATGCCCACCTCTGTCCCCCATGATGCCGCAGGCTACTGCGACCTCGCCCCGCTTGACAGGGGAGAGAACGTGCGCCGTGATATCATCATCGCGCTGGAGCAGATGGGCATTGCGCCGGAGACAAGCCACCATGAGGCGGGACCCGGGCAGAATGAAATAGATTTCAAGTATGATACCCCGCTGCGGGCTGCTGACAATCTTGCCACGTTCAAGAGCGCGGTGCGCACTATAGCGGCTCAGGACGGTCTCTTTGCTTCTTTTATGCCGAAGCCTTTTTTTGCTGATGGCGCACGCCTGCAGGGGCAGGAACAGGAGCATCCCGGCAGCGGGCTGCACGTCAACCTTTCCCTGCACAAGGATGGCAGAAACCTTTTCAGTATGGATGACGAGGAGGGCAAGAGCTTTGTTGCGGGTATACTTGCCCACATCCGCGAGATAACGGCATTCCTCAATCCCCTGCAGCAGTCTTACCGCCGCTTCGGCCAGTTTGAAGCGCCCAAATACGTCAGCTGGTCTTCGCAGAACAGGAGCCAGCTTATCCGCGTTCCTGCGGCGACGGGAAACGCGGTGCGCATAGAGCTTCGCTCCCCCGATCCCAGCTGCAACCAGTACCTCGCGCTTGCCCTCATCATTGCCGCCGGTCTTGATGGCGTGGAACACAAGCTGGCTCTTATGCCTCCTGAAAACAGGAACCTCTTTGAAACGCCGGAGCTGGAGCTTTCGCATCTGGAGCAGCTGCCGCCTACGCTTGGCGTGGCGCTGTCCATAGCGCAGGGAAGCGAACTGGTGAAATCCATCATCCCGGAACAGACGCTCAGCACTTTCGTCAAGGTGAAGTCCTCCAAATCTGACCCGAAATTCGGAATTATCTAGCAGATGGACAGCGTCCTTATTGTCAGCAACACGAGCGGCACTATGGCAATCATTGCTGACTTCCTGCGCTCTGAATCATTTCGCAGGATAGTCACAAGCCAGAACGGTTCAGAGGCACGCCGCTATATCACTGAATCTGATTTTGACCTTATCATCATCGATGCGCCCCTCCCCGATGAGCTTGGCAGTGACTTTGCCATCACCGCATCCGAAAAGACGAGCGCGGGCATCATCCTCATCGTGGACTGCCAGCAGGTGCTGGAGCTCAGCGCGGAGGTGGAGGACTACGGGGTTTTTACCCTGCCAAAGCCGCTCAGCTCTGAGTTTTTCTATCAGGCGGCAAAGCTGCTTGCGGCTGCCCGAAAGCGGGTGCGCCACCTTGAAAACGAAAACAGCCGCCTCCAGAAAAAGATAGACGAAATCCGCATTGTGGACCGTGCCAAACTAGTCCTCATACAGGTGCTGAAAATGACGGAACCGCAGGCTCAGCGCTACATTGAAAAGCAGAGCCTGGATTTACGCCAGACGAGGCTCGCCACTGCGGAAAACATTCTGCGCACCTACGAAATCCGTTAGGCTTTTCCTTTTGTGTTCAGCAGTTTGAGCAGGGCTTCCCGGTCTACCGCTGCAATCAGCTCTTTGATGCGGCGGTAGCTGGCGTCAAAGTCTTCCGGCATAGCGTAGCCGTCAAGCTGCGTCATGATGTTGTCTGCGCTGTCAAAGTCAAACGCCTCTACAAAGTCCTTTAAGGCTGCAAGCGCCTCTGAAAGCTGCTCCTGACTGATGGGCGGCTTGGCTTCGTGCTCTTCAGGGGCAAAGGCGGCAAGCTTTTCCTTATAGCTGCGGTAGAGGTCCAGCAGTGCGGGGGTCTTCGCCGCTATTTCGCTTTCGTTTTCTTCGTCTCCGCGCTCTTCCAGATACCGGGCGTCGTCGGAAAGCTTCATTGCGCCGATGAGCCGTGCGGAACTCTTGAGGGCGTGGACGAGCACCGTGTAGTTCTTGTAATCCTTCTGCTCGGCATAGTGAGCTATGCTTGCAGCCTTGCCGTCTATGGCGATATAGAACGCGCGCAGGGCATCAAGCAGCACTGAGCGGCTGCCGCAGTTGCCGAGCGCCACCGCAAAGTCAATGCCTTCCGCAAGAGGCAGCGGCTCTTCCTCTGCCTGAGCTTCTCCCCCTGTCTTCGTTGTGATATGGACAAGCTCCGGGGGCAGATAGTGGCGTATCATGCGCTCAAGCTTAGCGCCGTCCACCGGTTTGGAAAGGTAGTTGTCAAAGCCCTCGTTGATGAACATATCCCGCGCCCCCGCAATGGCGTTGGCGGTGAGCGCGATGCAGGGGGCATCCTTGCTCAGGTTGTTTTCCATCTCCTCGAGGGCGTGGAGCGTCTCAATGCCATCCATGCCCGGCATACGCTGGTCGATGAAGATGATGTCGTAGCGCTTCTTTGTCACCAGCTCCAGGGTCTGCAGGCCGCTGAGTGCCGTATCTATCTGTATCTGGGTCTGCTTGAGCAGGCCTTTCACCACCGTCAGGTTGAGCGGCGTGTCGTCCACCACGAGTATCTTTGCCTCCGGCGCGTGGAAACTTTCAGCGTATTTTTCCGCTTCCAGTCGGTACTTTTCAAACATCTCGGCAAAGCTGCCCATCGGCTCCCAGTTCACCACCTTCTGCCTGAGCGAGAAAGAGAAGGTGGAGCCTTTGCCGTATTCGCTCTGCACGTTTATGCTGCTCCCCATGAGCGTGAGCAGCATCTTGACGATAGACATGCCCAGCCCCGTACCCTCTATGGTGCGGTTGCGCTTTTCTTCAATGCGCTGGAAGGGCGTGGCGAGCTTTGCTAAATCCTCTTCCTTAATGCCTATGCCCGTGTCTGCCACAGAGACATTGAGTGCTATGTATTCCTCATCGAGCCGCGAAAAGCCCACGGTAAAGGTTACGGAACCTTCCTTCGTATATTTGACGGCGTTTGTCAGGATGTTGAGGATTATCTGCTTGATCCTGATTTCGTCCCCGTAGAGGAGGTGGGGGATGTCCGGCGAGATGTCTATCTTGAAGTCAAGGTTCTTGTCCTTTGCCTTTATGGAAATCATATTCACCAAATCGTTTATGGCTGAACTCAGCTCATATTGCACGGGGATGATGTCAAGCTTGCCTGCTTCAATCTTTGAAAAATCGAGGATGTCATTGATGATGCTCAGCAGTGAGCGCCCTGCGTTTTTGATTTCCGTGGCATAGCCCACGATTGCCTGTTCGCTGCTTTCGCGGATTATCATCTCGTCAAGCCCCAGAACGGCGTTGATTGGGGTGCGGATTTCATGGCTCATGTTCGAGAGGAAGGTTGACTTTGCCTCGTTCTGTGCCTTTGCCTCGGCCAGTTCCAGTTTTAGTTCCTGATCCTTTTTAAGCCTGCTTATATACTGATTTATCTGCCCTATCATGGTGCGCAGGGTGTTGTAGAGGTCTGCAATCTCGTCATGGGTGGAAACCTTTATATCCTTGATGCGGTCGGCACAGCTTTGCCGCTCTTCGTCCGAATAGGAGCCGAAAAGCAGCATGAATTCGGACATGGAGCGTATGGGGGTGGCTATGAATTTCTGCGCAATGTAGTTGATGCTGACTCCGATGGGAATGGTGACGTTCAGCATGAGAAGCAGAAGCTTTATGTCAAAAGACAGGGTTGTACTATGGAAGATAACTTCGTTGGTCTGCGGATTGAAGACGGGAAGGTCTATCAGGTTCATCTTTAAGAGCAGGATGTTTGCGAAGAGCGGTGCCGCAACGCTGAGGACTATGCAGGCGAGGACGATGAATGTAGTGATGCTTGTGCTCAGCTTGGAATCCTTGTACGAGGAGTCGATTTTGACGTTCCTGTATTCCGCCGTGTACAGTCGGCTCATGGGGAACTGGTATTTTATCTTGTCTGGCAAGAAATTGAGCAGTATGGTTATGGTTGCGACAAGCGTTGTAGAAAATGGCAGGCAGAACACAAAATTGTATGCCAATTTATAGAAGGTAATGCCCTGTATGCCTTTGCCATTTATCACTTCAAGCACTATTGCCCAAAGGTCTCCAAAGCAGAGGGTAAAGACGATGACGGCGACAAAGGTCTTGTAGCTGTCCTTGAACCACTTGTGCTTTGTCATGTGGTGGGCGAGGGTAGCCGCCATGAGCTGCTCGGCGAGCGAGTAGGCAAAGTCCGCGTCCACTGCGGTACGGTAGATGAAGGTGAGCGTAAAGGCGACAAGGGCGTGGAAGTAACCGCAGGTACAGGTGAGCAGAATGATTGCCGCAGTAGGCAGCAGGGGCATGAGGTCAAATGCCGAGAGCTGCGAGAAATGGGGATGATGAAAGCTGGGCGGTGACATAAAATATGTCATGAACATAGTACAGGCAAGTATAAAGATGCACTGCAATATAAATGAAAAATGCTTTGAAAACAATTCTTTTAGTTTAAATTTCATACATCCTCTTTCTCTTTTCTTATTATAAGATAAAATTCTTGAGCTGTCACTTGGTTACAGGTATAACGGAGAATTATTTTTGCGGGGCAAGTCCCTTGACCTCGTGCTTTTTTAAGGGGTATAATAGGGCAGTTTCAAAAGACGCTTAAAACGAAACAATGAAGCAAGGAGGATTTCAATTGGACGCTTCTTCTCTGTTGACGACACTGCTCAGTTCTTCGAGCATAAAAAACATCAGCACTGCTGCAAAGGCAAACACTGATGATGTAAAGAAAGTTCTCATGCAGGCTGTGCCTACATTGCTGCAGGGGGCAAGCAATCAGGCAAACAGCGCATCCACGGCGGCTGCCTTCCAGCAGGCGCTCAGCCAGCACGCGCAGGATAACACGAAGACCCTTGACCTGACGGACGGGGCAAAGATTATCTCCCATCTGCTCAGCTCCAGCGGCACTACGGCAAGTACCGCTACCGCCCAGATTGCCAAGGCGGCGGGAGTGAGCAAGGCTGCCACTGGCTCCATACTGGCTGCTGCCGCTCCTTTGCTGATGAATCTGCTTGGCCAGCAGTCTTCCGGCACCAGTACGAATGCGCTCGGCGGCCTGATGAGCGGGCTTTTGGGGGGCAACATGAACAACCTGCTCGGCAGCCTTCTGGGAGGCTCTTCCACCGCAGCGGCAAGCCAGACGGCGCAGGCTTCAACTGCAAAACCTGCAGCCAGCAATACAAAACCGGCATCAAACAGCTCAGGCGCGGGCAGTCTGCTCGGCGGCCTGATGGGGCTGTTAAAATAACATATAAAACGAGGTTTTATCATGGCAGAAAAAAAACAACACAAGGTTGTTTCCGCTTCTTCTGGAAAAACAACGGCAGCCAAGCCGCAGGGCGTTGCTGCCGCACAGATTGCGCAGTCAACAGTAGGGCTGCGTGTGGGGTCGATCATCCTGTGGGTGGTCGCCATTGTCTGTGAATTTCTGGCGCTCAAGGCCATCCTTGCGCCGGAGGACGCTCCCTTCATTCCGGGCATTCCGCCGCTCTATGCAGGCATTGGCTTTCTGGTGCTTGACTTGGTCTGTGTCATCATCGGCGCTCAGCTGTGGAAAAAGGCGAACCACATCCATCCCGCTTCAGAGAAGAACAAGCTTCTCTTCTGGCTGTGGAACAACATGGGCGTCATTGTCTGTGCCATCGCTTTCCTCCCCTTCGTCATCCTGCTTCTGACCAATAAAGAGGCGGACAAGAAGACCAAGACGGTGGGCACCATCGTTGCCGTTGCGGCGCTGCTCATTGGCGGCTTTGCCAGCTACGACTACAATCCCTACTCGCAGGAAGAGCAGCAGGAGATGCTCAAGATGGAGGAAGCCACATCGCAGGTCTACTGGACCAAAGCAGGCAAGGTCTTCCACATCTACGAGGATTGTTCCGCCCTCAACCGCTCAGAGGAGCTGACTGTCGGTACGACAATCGAGGCTGAGGAAGCTAAGAAGGAGCGCCTGTGCAAGATTTGCTTCAAGCGCCATGAAAAGGAAAGCGGCGAACTGCCCGCCGGAGCAGACGTTCCCGCGGCTGCAAACGACGAATAGGATTTTTCTTCTCTATAAAATAAAAATAAACAAAATCCCCGATGTGGTTTTCCCGTCGGGGATTTTTGTGTCCGTGCTCACAACATTTAGGCACAGCTCGATTATCTCCTGCATCTCTGCCACCCCCATCGGCTCGCAGTGGTAGTCAAGGCACTCCCTCTGCAAGGTCCCCCAGAAGAGAGTGCATGGGCATGCGACTGTCAGTTTAGTATCTCGACCCATTCTCCATTTTTGCTCGCTGTGCAATATCAGTGCAAGCTGTGGCCCGCGGTTACCATTGTGGTTGAGAAAATTGTGCGATTTCGCTATACTGTTTCGTATGGACAGCAATTTGATATTTGAAAGCAAGCGTGTGATTTCTTCGGCTTTTATAGATTCCTCAGTGCGGATGGGGGTGGCACAGTCAGTTCTGCTTGTGCAGGACAATCTCACCGAGTGTTTTGCCGCGATGGGCTGCGATGGCATCGCGTACCGCGAAAAATACAATATGTTTTGGGTCTTTACAAAGACAAAGGTTCACTTTGAGCGCCGTCCTGACTGGCGGGAGCTTGTGACTGTACGCACATTTCCCATTGACAATGCCGGAATGCGGACTCATGTGAATACAGAGGTTTTGGACAAGGATGGAAACAGATTGCTTGTCGCAAACCAAGAGGCATGCGTCTTAAGCCTTGAAAATCACCGTCCGGTGAAGATTACGAATCTTAACTACCCGAAAGAAGGCTTTCCCCCTGCCGCCTACGCTGAGCCATTTGCTCGCTTTCCATCTGATTTTAGCGAGGAAGACCTTGTTTTTGAGCAGCCCGTCCGCTCCTGCCATATCGATATGTCTCGCCACATGAATAACATTGAGTACATCAAGCTCGCCCTGAGCGTTTTTTCAGATGACTTTTTGCAAAGCCATGACATCACTGACCTTGAAGTTCACTATACGGGCGAAAGCAAAGAAGGACAGCTCCTTCGCGTATATCGCAGGGATGCCTCCGACTGCGCCGGCAAAAGCTTTGTGCACATAAAGGAAAGCGGAAGGTGCGTATTTGAGTGCTGCCTGTTTTTCATCAGGCTTGCTGTGCAAGTTCCGGCAGCCCGTCTATGGGCGTAATGCCGAAGCGCCCTGCAAAATCCCGTGCGCGCCAAGCGTTCAAAATCACATCAGAGGGGGCATGGGCGTCCGAGTTGCAGATAACGCGGGCTCTGCTTTGCGCTACCAGTTCCCAGAATTCAACATAGGGGTACATATAGCGCATACCGCGTGAAGTATCGTTGACGCGGCGGGTTATGCCGAGCCCGTTTATTTCAAGCGGCAGATCAAGGTCAATGGCGGCATCCAGAATTGCAGACAGGCAGCTCTTCGCCTGCTCGTCCCATTCCTTCCAGCCGCGCATAAAGAGGTCGGGGTGGGCAACAAAGGCGAAAAGCCCGCTCCTCATGCCGTCTATGGTCTGGTCTATGTATCTGTTCAGAAGCGCGGGGCTGTCAATCTCAGGGCAGTAGACGTGGCTGGAGCCGTCCGTTACCCAGTGGGAGCCAAGCACAAGGTACTCCGCGCCAAAGCGGCCTTTTAGCTCGTCCGCATACCAGCTGCGGTAGCGGGCATCGTACTCGCACTCAAAGCCAAGGTACACGGGGAAGGGGGCTGCCTCTTTTGCCCTTTGCACCATTTCTGCGTAGAGCGGGGCTTCATCAGTGCTCATGCGCACATTGGGCCAGAAGTCGTCAAAGTGCGGAGCGTAAGGGCAGTGGTCGCTGAATCCAAGTGCGGTGCAGCCTTCTTTGACAGCCTGCTCCACGTAATCGATGGGTTCGCCCTGAGCATGCTGGCAGAGTCGTGTATGGGTATGATAATTTGCAATGGCTTTCATGTCCGCTACTATAGCACAAACAGCGGAAACTGCCTATAGGGAAAATCTTCAAAAACCCTGTTGCTGATTTTGCAAAACTGCGCTAAGCTAGCTTATATGACACGTACGGCACATATCACCCGCAATACATTGGAAACCCAGATAGACCTGACCCTGAACCTGGACGGTACGGGCAGCTACTCGGTCAGCAATCCGATAGGCTTCTTTGGGCATCTCCTGCAGTCATTCTGCAAGCACGGTATGTTTGATCTTTCAGGCACCCTGCACGGCGACCTGCACGTGGATGAACACCATCTCATCGAGGATACGGGCATCACGCTCGGGCAGTGCTTTGCCCGTGCACTGGGGAACTGCGCGGGCATCTACCGCTCTGGCTTCTTTATCTATCCCATGGACGAAAGCCTTTTGCAGGCGAGCGTCGATTTCGGAGGCCGCCCCTTCTGCGTGTGCAATGCGCAGCTTTCGGGCATTCCCCTTGTTTCCCTCAGCCCCGAGGGCACGCAGTCCAGCTTCCAGACAGACTGTTTCGATGATTTCTGGCAGGGCTTCGCAAACGGCGCGTCCTGCAACCTGCACCTCGACACCATCAGGGGGCGCAGTGACCATCACAAAATGGAAGGCCTGTTCAAGGCAGCCGCCCGCGCCATCCGTGCCGCCGTTGAAATCGATTCCCGCCGCCAGGGACAAATCCCTTCAACTAAGGGGATTATTGTTTAGAAGCAGCATGTGCTAAAACGAAACGTCTTAGCGCCTAAAACATTTCGTTTTAAGCGCTAAGACAAAACGTTTTAAAGCCTAAGACGAAATGTTTTATGACTTAAGACAGAATGTTTTATGCCGTGAGGCAATATGAGGACTTTCCTCCGCTATCACCCCCGTTCCCTGCCTTCGCGCACTATATCCACGATTTCCTCACGGCTAAGGTTTGCAAAGCTTTTTATTCCGTCAAATGGTGATTTCTGCTCAGACTCTTCCACCGTGATTCTGAATCTGCTGCCGTCCGCCTGTAGCAAAAAATTAGATTGCGGCAGACCTGCACATAAAGCTTTTCCCCCCTGTTTATTGCCACAAAGTCTATCTCCCTATTCCCAAGCTTTCCGATATACACTTCATGTCCGCGACGACGAAGCTCCAGATAGACGATGTTTTCCAACACGCTTGCAATCATTTTTGTGTTAAATCCAAGCTGGCTGTATTTGAATGACACATCAGAAAGGTAAAACTTCTCCTGCGTCTTGAGCACTTCTTTTCCCTGCATATCATAACGGCGGCAACGATACTGGAACTCAAGGTATTCTGAAAACGAAAGCGTAAATACCGGTATTGAAACAAAGCGTCCGGAAAGATAGGTAGAAATTTCCGATGAAAGCAGTTTTGAGTTTGAACCCGTTATATAAATATCTGCATTGGACGACTCGAATATACTGTTGATGACCTTTTCCCAATTATCCACTTCCTGCACTTCGTCCAAGAGCAGATAGCACTTTCTATCGCTCAACGCAACAGCACCCTTCAAGTCAGCGTACATACTGCGCTCATCAAAATTCTCAGCAAAATCCATGGAAGTATATCTTCTTTCGATTATCTGTGATTCCACCACTCCAGAGGACACAAGCTCTTTGTGAAACAAATCAAGTACAGTTGATTTTCCCGCCCGGCGGACGCCGCTCAGGATTTTTATGATATGCTTATCCCTGAAGGTCTGCAATGCCTGCATATAAAGAGGGCGCTCAGCATATATACGATGATAACTGAAAAAGTTTTAAAAATTAATGAGTTTTTCGGTCTGTGACTGAAAAACTTGCTTATAAGGGACATTTTTTTATTTCCTTTAAGGGACATTTTTTTATTTCCTTTAAGGGACATTTTTTTATTTCCTTTAAGGGA
>CAKZZK010000306.1 GCA_937885235.1 uncultured Treponema sp. | reverse complement strand
CGGCATCCACGTCTTGAACCCGATGTCCACGTAGATCATCATCCCGAAGCCGAGCGCAAGCAGCAGGAAGCAGCTGCCGCAGAAGCCGAAGCTGAACGCAAGCGGCAGGAAGCAGCTGCTGCTGAGGAAGAAGCCCGCCGCAAGCAGGAAGCAGAAGACGAGGCAAAGCGTCAGGCAGAGCAGGCAGCCCGTGATGCAGAGCAGGCAGCCCGCGACGCAGAAGAAGCACGCCGCAAGGCAGAGGAAGAAGCCAAAAAGACCGCCGAGCAGCAGGAAAAGACTGACGAAGCTGACAAGACTGCAAGCGAGAAAGAAGCATTTGCTGAGCGCAAGGAAGAAGAGGCTGCCGAAGCCCGCATGGAAATTGCCAAGGACCAGCAGGCGCTGCTTGATAACGCGCTCACCATTCCCGAACGCAACGGCGTTATTGGCTTGAAAGTGGTGAACGATGACAAGGAACTGAGCCAGCTCGTGAAAATCAACGCGAGGACGAGCGACGTCATCCGCCTCTCCCCCGTCACCGTCGTCCACAGGCGCACAACCTTCGCCGTAAACGATCCCCTGCTGCCGGATGCAAGCGGGAATTCTTCCGTGCAGGTGAACGGCACCTATTATATGGCCATCTGCGGTGACTCGTCCATCACCACGAACAGCGCGGTAAAGCTCTGTCTGCTCGATTCAAACTTTATGGAAATCCAGAAGGAGAGCAACGAGATTGTGGCAGATGATTCTGTGCTCGTCAGCGATGGCGAGGGCAACTACTACTGCATCATTCAGGACGGCTCCAACTGGGTGCTCGGCAAGTACGACAAGTCCGTGAACCTCCTCGTCAAGGGCAAGGATAACTTGGAGATGAACACGCCTATCACCATCTCGCCCGCAGGCATCATCGTCACCGCTGCCGATGACAAGCTGATAATCCTCGATCCCAAGACGCTGACAAAGCAATAAGGGCAGATTTATAGGATTTATACAAAAAGGCAATAGAAGTTTTGCTTCTATTGCCTTTTTCATCAATGCTCTACGGACTTGTTTTCAAATTTCGTATAATCAGAGATAAACACCACATCCACGTCGCCGATGGGGCCGTTGCGCTGCTTGGCGACAATCAGCTTTCTGTCCTGCACGGGATTGTACTCTTCCTCGGACTTCTGCTTGCCCCGTTCGCCGTGGATAAAGATAACCATATCTGCATCCTGCTCTATGGAGCCGGAGCCGCGCAGCTCGGACAAATTCGGTTCGTTTCCCTCGGCGGTGCGCGCCACCTGGCAGAGCACGACGATGGGAATGTTCAGCTCGCGGGCAAGGCTTTTCAGCGACTTCGAGATAGCGGACTGCTGCTCATAGACGGGAGCCTCCTCGTTCTCGCTTGTAATCAAGCCGATATAGTCAATAAAGATAATCTTTACCTTGTGGTTTACACGCATACGGCGTGCGACGGCACGCAGGTCAAGCAGCTTCATGTTGGGCGTATCGACAATCCAGAGCGGGGCATCGTAGCAGGCACCTCCCGCATCCTGCAGCTTCTGGAAATCATCCAGCTTGAGCATACCGCTTCTAAGTTTCGTGCTGCGGATTCGGGCAACCTGCGAAAGCAGACGCTGGCCAATCTGCTCCGCCGCCATTTCCAGACTGAAAAAGCCGCAGGGAATGTGGTTTTCAATAGCGATGTGCTGCATCATAGAAAGCGCGAGTGCCGTCTTACCCATTGAAGGGCGAGCGCCCACGATGACCATCTCGGAATTCTGAAAGCCGCTCGTCATATTGTCGAGCTGCGTAATGCCGGAGGGAATGCCCGAAAGCGCGTTCTTGTTCTTGTAGCGCTGGTCTATGAGCGTGATGGTCTTCGGAACAATCTCGTTCATCGCGTAAACCTGCGCAGACTGGTTTGTGTCGGTAAGCTTGAAGATTTTCTGCTCGGCATCCTCAAGGATTTTCCGGCTCTCCTTGGTCTCGTCAAAGCTGCTTGCCTTTATCTCAGAAGCAAGCGTGATGAGGTTACGCCTCGTGGACTGGTCCAGCACAATCTTTGCATAGTAATCCACGTTCGCGCTCGTAGGAACGGTATTTGTAAGGGAAGACACATAGCCGACCCCGCCCGCCTTCTCCAGATTGCCGTTCTTCGTCAGATCATCAATGATGGTGAGCAGGTCTCCCGTTACCCCCTGCGTGAAGAGGTTCATCATAGCGCTGTAGATAATCTGGTTCCGCTGGTCATAAAAATTGTCCGAGCGAAGGTAGGTCACCACATCGCCCACAGCCTTCCAGTTCAGGAGAAGTGCGCCCAACGTTGCCTGCTCTGCATCGAGATTGTGCGGAGGAATCTTATCCTTTAATTCTGCATCCATACAGTGGCTCCTTGTGCGGAAAATGCCGCCATTTAAAATTAAAATGCCCACGGATGCCTTATCCGTGGGCACATATCAAAGGGATTGCAGTTCCCCTTTAGTTTGCTTCTGCGGGAGCCTTTGCAGCCTTGTCGGCATTGTCTTTCTTTGAAGACTTCTCGCCTTTCTTGGGCTCTGCGGGCTCAATCTTTTTCTCTTCCTGAGGCTGAACAGAAAGCTTTACCTCGGCTATGGCAGCCTCATAGAGACGAACCTTGAATGTATAGTTGCCGCAGCTCTTGATGGTAAGGCCGGGAAGCTCAATGCGTTTGCGCTCAAGCTCGTAACCCAGCTTGGCATAGTAGTCAACCAATGTCTGGCTCGTAACAGCGCCGTACAGCTTGCCGTTTGAACCGGCGGGCATAATCAGCGTTACGTCCTGAGCTTCCAGCTTCTCCTTGAGGCTCTTGCTGTTTGCGCGTTTCTGCGCCTTGCGGGCCTCAATCTCAGCCTTCTTGCTCTCAAAGTATGCGACAGACTCGTCCGTATACGGCACAGCAAAACCATGCGGGAAAAGGTAGTTGCGTGCATAACCATTTGCAACGTTCTTCACGTCGCCCATTTCACCAAGATGCTTTACATCTTCATTCAAAATAATCTTCATAAATACAAGCTCCTATTTGCTCTATGCCAGCCCACGTCACCAGGAGTCGGATCGCAGGCAGGCTGAAAGTGATGGAAAAAGCTCCGATCCGTTTAGTCCGCAACAAAGGGCAAGAGACAGATTGCGCGAGCGCGCTTGATTGCGGCGGCAAGCTGCTTCTGGTGCTTGGCACAGGTACCCGTCATGCGACGCGGAAGAATCTTGCCGCGCTCTGTGGTAAAGCGGCGCAGGCCATCCGCATCCTTGTAGTCAATCTTTGCCTTGTTGGCGCAGAAGCGGCACACCTTCTTGTGGAAGAAAGCCTTGCCTTTGCCATTGCGGGCACGTCCTTCGTCTTCGCGGCCCGACTCTTCTGTCGCAGCCTGTTCAACCGCGTTTGTATCAACCTTCTGCTCGTCAAGAGCTTCGTTCTTTGCTTCATCAGCCATAATAATGCTCCTTAAATAAGTTAAAACGGAATATCTTCCGGGAAGCCTTCGCCACCGCCGCCAAAGGAATCCTGTTCCTGAGGCGCGGCATCAGCCATCTGACCATCTGCGGAAGGACGGGGCGTATAGCCTGACTTCTGCTGGTACGCCCCCGTGCTGCCGCCGCCATCTGCACGGCTTCCAAGCAGCTCCACTGAGTTTGCGACAATGCGCACCTTGCTGAATTTCTGTCCGTCTTTTTCCCAGCGAGACTGCTGCAGCGATCCCTGAATGGCAAGCTGCTTCCCTTTTGTGAGGTACGGCTTTACGGCTTCCGCAGCCTTGCCGAAGTACGATACATCAAAATAGTTTACTTCGCTTATCCACTGGTCGCCATCCTTACGGCTGCGGTTTACAGCGACAGACATAGCAGCCACCGCCATACCGCCCTGGGTATAGCTCAGCTCTGCATCGCGCGTAAGCCGCCCGACAAGTGCCACGCAGTTTAAATCCGAGTTAGCCATCTGTACCCCGTATCCTTGTTATGCGTCTTTTTCTGTCTTCAACACAAAAAGATACTTCAACAGGTTTGTATTCAGATGGAACTGGGTGTCCATCTCTGAAATTTTCGCGGGATTTGCCTTGATATGCAGGAGCACGAAGCGTCCCCTGCGCAGCTTGTTGATTTCATAGGTGAGGTCGCGGTCGCCGAAGGGCTCCTCTTTCTCAATCTCCACACCGAATTTGGCGAGGTCTGCCTTCAACAAATCAGAACCTGCCTTGAACTTATCTTCCTCTACGGGATAGATAGTCATAAGTTCATACTTTCTCATGAGTATTCATTCCTTATGGTCTAAAATGGGAGGCACATACGTACCTCCAAGGGTATGCCACTATACCATATTGACAGACTTGCGTCAATCAGTTTCAGAAATTGGAGCCGTTCCAGCCCCAGTCTTTTGAGCCGCCGTACTTTATGTATACTTTGTCGCCGGGAATATCGAGCTCTTTTTTCAGAACGTCGCAGATGGCTGCCGTCATCTTTGTACAGTCGGCAGATGAAGGGGTTCCAAGGATATCAACGGAGACAAAAGCCCCCTTCTCCAGCTTTTCGCCTGCAAACCACAGGTCATAATTGTCCGCCAGCCCCACCATGAGGTAGCTCTCCGGCTTGTGCATGAGGGAAATAGCCTTTCCAAACTCAGACTTAATGCGTTCCTTCTTTTCCGCAGAAACAGGAACCGAAATCTTTGAATCAATAAACGGCATGATTATACTCCTGCGGTATATTTTCTATTTATAGAAAGGATTTGTCAAGCCCTGCCCGCGCCAGGTTAAACATCAGCCAGCGGCCGCTGGGATTATGGTCAGCAGCTTTCGCGCTTCATCGATGTCAAGCAAAGTGCCATTCAGGTAGCGGTGCAGGATGCTTGCTGCGAGGGCTTCGCAAGAAAGGCCAAGGTTTTCTGACTGTCTGCGGAGGCTGTCCATATCATCACTCTCCAAGCTGACGGCAAGCGGCTCGTCATCAGGGAGCACTAATTCGTGCGCCTGCTCCGGCATACACTGCGCCTGAGCCATCCACGCTGGCAGGGGAACAAAGTCATCCCAGTCCTCACCGACGGCAATGTCATTCTCGTCTGTCTGGGCAGTCCAAAAGGCTTCCCGCCATACTTTGTCAGTTTTTTTCGTAGTCATGCTATCTTCCTGTACTCTATAGCATCGTCATTCGCCGCAATTTCTTTAGCGCCGAAGTACATGTCAACATCGAGCAGATATATCTCAGAAAACCCTATATAAGGAAAACGCAGTATATTCTCACACAGTTGTGGGTGGAGGCAAAAACTTATATTCCTTCGCAGCATCATCCTTTTTTGCAGTATTATCACCTTTATCCTTCCTTGATTAATGGCGCTTCCCAATTAGATTACAATCCTATCCCCGCTAGATTAATGGAATAATCTAACTAGGTTATGCTTCCTTTTATGTACATACCGTGTACTGTCTACTGACAGTATTGTGTACCGCGCAAGGCAATATTGACGACCGTCTTATTACTATAGAAAGACGGAAGCGTGACTAGACAGCGATGTAATTATCTTCTATAATATTGCCTTATGAATAGAAGACTTATTACCTCCGCCCTCCCCTATGTGAACAATATTCCCCACCTCGGCAACCTCATCCAGGTGCTGAGCGCGGATGTGTTCGCCCGATTCTGCCGCAGCCGTGGTTACGACACGCTCTATGTGTGCGGCACAGATGAATACGGCACTGCGACGGAGACCAAAGCTCTTGAAATGCACAAGACCGCCCGTGAGCTTTGCGACTACTATTACGCCCAGCACGATGAAATATACAGATGGTTCGACATTGCCTTTGACAAATTCGGACGCACTTCCAACGAAGAGTGCACCGAAATCACGCAGGCAATCTTTACGGATCTGGACAAAAACGGCTACATCAAGGAGCATACAAACAAACAGCTCTACTGCCCGCACTGCAATATGTTTCTTGCGGACCGCTTTGTGCGGGGAATCTGCCCCAAATGCGGCTATGAGGATGCCCGCGGTGACCAGTGCGAAAAATGCGGCTCCCTGCTTGACCCCACGGAACTGAAAAATCCCCGCTGCTCTACCTGTGGCGCCACACCGGAAGTGCACGAGACCCGCCACCTGTACATCGACCTTCCCGCCATCAGCAAAAAGCTGGACGGCTGGATGAGCCAGGCAAGCAAGGAGGGACGGTGGTCGGAAAATGCCATCAACATCACCAAGGCATGGATCAGGGACGGCCTCAACGAGCGAGCCATTACCCGCGACCTCAAATGGGGAATTCCGGTGCCCAAGGCGGGCTATGAAAACAAAGTCTTCTACGTCTGGTTCAATGCGCCGATCGGCTATATGTCCATCACCAAACAGCTTGCAAACGAACTGAAAGCTCAGGGCAAGGCATCTTTCGACTGGAAGAGCTGGTGGTGCCCTGAAGAAAGCGAAGAGGCAAAGGGCAAGCCTCCCGTAGAGCTTTTCCAGTTTATCGGCAAGGACAACATTCCCTTCCACACCGTTGTCTTCCCCTGCTCTTTGCTGGGAAGCGGCCATCCGTGGACGAAACTATTCCACATGTCTTCTTCCGAATACCTGAACTATGAAGACGGAAAGTTTTCCAAGAGCAAGGGCATAGGCGTTTTCGGCTCTGACGCAAAGGAAAGCGGCATCAAGGCGGATGCCTGGCGCTTCTATATCTTCTACAACCGCCCTGAAACGCAGGACTATCAGTTTACCTGGAAAGAATTCCGCGAAAAATACAATGGCGAGCTCATCGGCAATCTGGGCAACCTTGTGAACCGCACGCTCACCTTTGTGACGAAGTACTATGACGGCAAAATTCCTCCTGCACCCGTGGACGAAGAGCTATGGGCGCAGATCCGCAGCCACGAGCAAAAGGCAACAGAGCACCTAGAGTGGGCGGAGCTTAAAGATGCGTTCCATGAAATCTTTGCCATTTCTGACATCGGCAACAAGGCTTTCCAAGATGGCGAGCCGTGGAAGACACGGAACACAGAACCTGAAAAGGCGGCAAAACTGATACACAACCTCTGCTATATGATAAAGGATCTGATGATTCTCTCCCATCCCTTTATGCCCCGCTTCTCTGAGACAATCATGGGCTATCTTGGTAAGGAGATTTCAGAACCGCGCTTGGGCGAAGCACCTCTTGCCGGCGGGCTGTGCTGGGCGGATTTGGGCAAAACGGAAGGACTTGAAACAGTCGCAACGCCTTCAGTTTACTTTACTCCGCTTGATGTAAAGACAGCGGAAGCATTCCGTGCAAAGTTTGCCGGAAGCCAGCAGGAGCGTGCTTCCGAGGAAGGCAAGAAAGACAACGCCGCAAAGCCCAAAAAGGCAAAGAAGGCAGCGCAGAAGCCTGAGCTTGCCGCAGATCAGGCGGCGTTTTTCAACGAGAAGATAGCGCTTCGTGTGGCAGTCATCACAAAGGTGGAAAACAATCCAGAGGGCGAAAAGCTCTACATAGAACACTTGGACGACGGTAGCGGAACGGAGCGGATCATACAGAGCGGCTTGCGTGACTATCTCAAGCCAGAAGAGCTGCTGGGCAAGCACATCATCCTCGCTTCAAACCTCAGCCCCCGCACTATGCGCGGCGTAGAAAGCCACGGCATGCTGCTTGCCGCAGACTACAAGGATGCAGACGGCAAGGACTGCGTGGAGCCCTTGGAAGCTCCCTGGGCGGAAGCAGGCACCCCCGTTGTGCTTGAAGGCGCAGATGAAGCCGCCGCCAAGCCAGAGCAGATAGGCGCGGAAGATTTCTTCAAGGTCGCTATCGCTGTCCAAGGCAAGGAAGTGCGCATAGGCGGCAAAGCCCTGCTCGCAAAAGGACAGAAAATACTTACAAAATACACTGAAAACGGCGAAGTGCATTGATGGATACAGTGATGTCACGGCGTTTCCTGCAGTCGGAATTCTGGGCACGGTTCAAAAGCGCGCACGGCTGGAAGCCTCTGTTTTTTACGGTGACAGAGGGAGACAGCGTTGCGCCGCTTGACGGCTACGGGGCAGAGACAGACGGCAAGGAAACGCTTACCGTGCTCGTGCGTTCATTTTCGCTCAAGCTAAAGCGTTTTTCCCTTGCCTATATACCGATGGCACCGGAAACGGGAGCCATTTCCCTGCAGGAGCTTCCTTCCTATTTTCAGCGTCTGCAGAAGCTTGCGTCAGCCCTGAAAGCCTTTCTTCCCCGTGACACCCTCTTTGTGCGCTTTGACCCGCCCATCGACTTTGCCAATCTGGACGACAGAAAGCTCGCTCAGAAAATTCCCGCACAGCATGGCTTGACGAAGATATGCAAAAGCAACGTGGATATCCAGCCGCCGGACACCGTTTTGCTCGCTCTGGACAAAGATGAAGAAGCGCTGCTTGCCGCCATGAAAAGCAAGTGGCGTTACAATATCCGCCTCGCCGCAAAAAAAGGCGTGGCGGTGAGCCGCCATTACGCTACGGACAGCGATTTTGAGGAGATGTTCGGGCATTTCTATGATTTGTTCCAGCAGACGAGCGAGCGCGACGGCGTAAGCTTCCACGGCAGGGACTATTACCTTGACTTGCTCTGGCGCGGCGCTCCTGCCCGGACAGAAGGCGAAAAACAGCCGCTTATCACGCTCTACCTTGCAAAGCATGAAAATGACTATCTTGCGGGCATCATCACGCTCTTCTGCGAAAGAGAGGCGGTCTATCTTTACGGTGCGAGCGGGAACGTCAAGCGCAACTTTATGCCCGCCTACCTCTTGCAGTGGACGGCTATACAGGATGCAAGGAAATATGGCTGTCCTGTCTATGATTTTTACGGAATGCCCCCCACGGATGATGAAAACCATCCGATGCACGGCTTATATCTCTTCAAGACGGGATTCGGCGGTGCGATTGTTCACCGGCTGGGAAGTTTTGACGTGGCGCTCAAGCCGCTGACATACAAATTATATATCCTTGCTGAAAGGCTGCGGGCTTGGTTCTTTAAAAAGGCTCGCAAAAAATTCCGCCGCCGCTAAAGGCTATGGAGTTTACGGATAGGCACAATGGCGAAGTTGATTGTTTTTTCCATTGCCCTGTCCGCTTCAAGGCTGACTGTCCAGAAAAAGCGTATTGAAAGCGCGTGCGAGCCATCTGCAAAGCAGAGCGTGTCAGCCTTGAAACCCGCCGCTTCATTGGGCTCAAAGCGGAATGATATTTTATCCGCCCTATCCAGTATCTGGAGCATGGACACACCGCTGTCAACGCTGTAGGGCAGAGCATCTGAAAGCGTCTTTCTGCCGCCATTCAAAATCAGCTCCGGCTCATACTGCTTTTCGGTATCAAACACGGTCTGGGCAAAATTCGCTTCCACCTCAAACACGGCATCAAGGCGGGTCTGGCTCTCATTCTTTAAGATATATTGCAGGACAAAGCCGTTTGTCGTCACGATGTAGTTCTTGCGCAATGACAGTGCTTGCTTAGCGGCCGCAAAACAGCCCTGCCCCTCCAGCTGGATTTCCTGCCGTCTGGCATCGAACTTCCGCTCATTAAAGAAAATGGGCGAAAGTCCCGCTTCGCTGTGTCCCCGCTCATAGAGCTGTTCAGAGAAAAGCGTCCGCTTGCTGTCTGTGTTTGCCACGTAGTCAGGACCGCCGTTTATCAAATCCAGCTCGATGATTTGCCCCGTATAATCCTGTATAACGGCGTGGAAGGTCTGCATACGGCACACGTATTCGCACAAACCGTCGCCATTGTAGTCAAATTTGGTAAATGATTCCTTAAAATCACTGCTCTCGCGCACCAGTTTTTCCGCCTCGTTCAAGGCGCGGTATGCTTTCTGCCGCAATGCCGCCTGAGCGGGAAGCCCATCCTGAGGACTCAGAAAATGGAGCCCGCCCTGCGCTTCCCAGAGCTTTTCCTGCGCAGCCTTTTTCCTTACCTTGTCCCCGCCGGACTGCCCCAGCCGCATACGGATATAAACCATGCGCTCGTAAAGGCGCTTGCTCTGGCGGTAGGTATTCAAATAATCATGTATGGTGATGGGGAAGCGGCTTTTGTTTTCGCACTTCTTATAGGCAGTGCGCGCCCACTGGCCAATCTGCCAGTCCATGCCCGCAGGAATGTAGGCGGGGATAAACCTTTTAGCCGTCCGCAGGTAAGCCTGGGGCAGGGAAAAGCTCAGCTCCTCTTCTGCGTCAAGCCTTGCGCTTTCAAGCAGGGCATTGATACTCTCGCAGACGGGGGACTGGAAAAAATCACCGTAAGACAGCGGGTCAAGCGGAATAGTCAACACGAGCGGAAAGTCGGAGTTTTCCTCATTGCGGAGCTCTCTGCGCATGGCGTGTTTCACCCGCTCAAACCAGTGCCTGCCATCTTCCTCCAGTGATGGGGAAAGATTTGCATAGAGCGGCAGGATTTTGACGCTTTTCCCCTGCTCGCTCGTGATGAGCGGATAAAAGCCCTTCGCTGTAGAGGGGACCAGCGTGCTGTCTATGTGCACGTATTCCATATCGCAGGACTGGAATGTGGTGACAAGGGAGGAATCCCAGATGCTGCCGAAAAGCATCATACCGCGCGGGCGCTTGCCTATTGTCGATCGAAGCTCTGCATTCAGCTTTTCAATCTGTCCAATTCTGTCAACGGGAAACAGCAGGGGAAATATGGGGGCGTAGTAGCCGACTCCCAGGACCTCTATCTGATGGCGGTTCGTCAGTTCTTTAAGAATTTCCAAAGCTTCTGGATGCCTGTCCTGAAAATAGACAAGCTGCTCCCCCGAAAAAGGAATGGAGAGAGGAAATCGGTGGTGAGTATATAGAAATGAGAGAACCTTCTTGAAGCCCTGCTGATATTGTTCCTCAAAAGATGCTTCTTCTCCAACATAGATGGAGGCAACGGGCAGCTCAAGGCAAATAGTCACTTTAGCCATAGAACTTATCTTTCTTTCGCACCGTATAGTATTTTATAGCACTTGTGCCAGAATTGAAAGCCCTTTCCCTCGTTTTCCGCCACATTTAAAACGGCGTCCCGTTCCGTACAGGCAGACTCCTCCCCCGCGCCACTGCAATGCAGCGCTTCCTTGCTGTTTCGGGGCAGCAGGCGGATAAGATTTTTGGGGCATGCCGAGATGCACTTGCCGCAGCCATTGCAGGCGGCAGTCACCACCGCGGTGCCGTTTTCCAGTACAATGGCTTTCTGCGGACAGGCCATCTGGCATGAGCCAAGTCCGATGCACGCATGGGTGCAGACGGAGGAATCGTCATAAAGCGACATAAAGAGCTGGCAATCCTTCAGCCCCGTGTACGGCAACTTCTTTTCCGGCTGGGCTTTCTTGCATGAACAGAGGACTACCGCCTTTACAGAAAAATTCTCCTCGTCTTTAGGCGCAAAGGAGACAGGCTTGGCAAATTCGCTTGCGGAAAAGAGCGGGTTCGCCGTGTTGATGTGCTGTTCCTTGAGCGATGGCAAAAAAAGATAAAAGAGGAAGAAAAGCAGCGCGGAAACGCAGAGCAAGACCATAAGCATAAAGAGTATGGCGAGAATCATAATATTCCTCCCTGATTAAGCCATGAAACATTCCACGCGGTCAAAATGATGATGATGATGGCAAGGCTGACGATAAGCAGGTTCTGCTTGTCCCCAATCCGCCGCCGCACTGCGTAGAGCAGGAAGATGCAGAAAAAGAAGGAAAGCTCACAGAGGCAAGCTATGACAACGCTCTCAAAGACAGAGGTGCTTTCGTTTACCCCGAGGAGCACAGACAGCAGGGAAA
The DNA here is from genome assembly GCA_937885235.1 of uncultured Treponema sp. Classification (GTDB taxonomy): domain Bacteria; phylum Spirochaetota; class Spirochaetia; order Treponematales; family Treponemataceae; genus Treponema_D. The sequence goes on along the minus strand of CAKZZK010000306.1, from coordinate 601 downwards.
CGGTGTATTCAGAGGCAGAGTGCCTCGTCGCCACCCTGATAATGGATTCAATAAATATGGAGATGCTTGAAAATATCAGGACTGCGGCAAAGGGATAGACCTCTGTCAGATTTGCCGGCAAAAGCACTTTTGCCGCCACAAGATAGGTGAGCGCAGTTGAAGAGCTGATCGTGAGGAGCATCTTGACGGCGCTGCCCCACAGCTGTCGCGGATGCTCGCAGATGGACAGGGCGCGGTTTGAACCTATGCCGTAAAAGCAAAGCGCTGAGGTATAAATGATATAGTAAGCGATATTAGTCAGCATCATTCTGTTCCTTCGCTATTTTAAGATTTTGCTGTACAGAAAGGACAACGGTAAGCGCCAGCGTGCACAAAATGATTGCCCCCGGAATTGAAGCAAAGAAAACGCCAGCGTGCATCCTGCCAAAGCGCTCGGGCAGGACTTCCAGCTGAAAGATACCTTTGCGTGATGGCAGCGATATTGTTCCGTAGCCAATGATGTCCCGCAAGAGAAACATAATGCCTGCAAACAGCGAAAACTGCGCGGTATATTTCATATTGCCCAAAAGCTCTTTTCCGAGTGTCTCTCCGCTTTTTCTGT
>CAKZZK010000305.1 GCA_937885235.1 uncultured Treponema sp. | reverse complement strand
TTTCGTCTGTTTTCCAATGGGTTTATCCCTTGTAGCGACTTTTGAAACTGGCTCTGTTATCCTTTCTAATTTATCAAACTGGGAAGAGGATGCAGGACAATATGATAGGGAATTAGAACTGGCAGAAGAAGGGATTTCTATTTGTTTGCAACATAATAGATTACAATGTTTTTATCATCTGTTGTTTAATAAAGGTGTGGCATTGGCATATCTTGGAAAGCATGAAGAAGCACAGAAAATAATACTTATGGCTTTTTCCGTTATGCAGGCAGAAAACAAGAAAGAAATGATAACTCATTGCTATGCAGAAGTAAAAAGATTGTTTTCCTATGATTTTTCTGAGTCTTTACAGAAATTGATGTAGAAAAAAATAAAAATTTTTGCGAAACGCATGGGAAACTCCTTACAGCTATGCTAGACTTGCACCCGCATGGAATTTGCGTGATGAAGAACTTTACAAAGATACCTTTCACAGTGCTTTTTTTCAGTATTGTGTCTGTTTCCCTTTCATCGCCTGCGATGGCTCCCTTGGAGATTCCTATGTAGGACTTGCGGAGTGGAGGCAGGTTGTCATTGTGCAGAACAGGACGGATACAGAAATTGTGATAACTAACATCGATGCAGTATATGGAAAGCTGTCTCTTCCCAAAAGCATTTCTTCTGGCAAGGATGCCTCTTTCTGGGTAAAGTTTCACGGTGCAAGCCAGACTTATCATTGGACGCTGACAATCACCTGCGAGGATACAGAATACAGCCATACGGCAACATGCAGTACCGCTATAGATTTCGACACGGACGGTGACGACGACGATGATGATATGGTCATCTGTATCGACATAGATGAGAACGGCTCAATCCGTTTTACAGAAAATTAAGGGGAATATGATAACAAGTTACGCTTCTCTGAGAACAAGCGGAATACTGCTGGTACTTCTCTTCTGCCTTGCTTCCTGCTCCGTTTCCGTCAATGAGCATTCTGATGGCGAAAATCAATATGTGCAGTTGAAAAATGAAACGGGAAAGGCTATCACCTTTACCCATTTTTCTGCGGACACTGCAAGCTGGCTCAGCAAGGAAATAGAAGTCCGTGACGGCGACACCGGACATTTGTTTGTCAGAGATTTGCAGGGCACCGAGCTTCGTTTTACCCTGCGCTATGACGGAGACAGGTATTCCGGTTCAACTGGAAACATCGGCACGTATTATGATTATGTGCTTACCATTTTCAAAGACGGCGACGAGCTGAAATGCAGGACAGATAAAAACGACGAAGTACACCTGCTGCAACGCGAGTGACTCTGTACTGTCTGCAAAAATAATGCTATACTGCGAAATATGAAGCAGAAAGAACGCGCGGGCAACAATAGGACGCTGACATTGCTGCCGGACGAGGTAGCGGCGCTGCGGGCACGGCTCCTGACGGAGGAGCAGATTGATGAAAGCACAGACTTTGCGGACAGGACGCTGCATGGAGACACCCTTGCTTTGCTCCGCCATATTCCTGATGCCTTTGCCGACCTCATAATCATAGATCCGCCGTATAACCTCACGAAGGATTTCAATGGCGTGAAGTTCAATTCTCGTTCTTCCGCTGATTATGATGCTTACCTTGCAACCTGGTTCCCCGCCGTCTGCAAGAAGCTCAAGGCTGACGGCTCCCTCTATATGTGCGGCGACTGGCAATGCACGGCTTCCCTGCAGCGCGCCATTGAAAAGGAGCTTACCATATTGAACAGGATTACGTGGCAGAGGGAAAAGGGGCGCGGTGCAAAATCAAACTGGAAGAACGGTATGGAAGACATCTGGTTTGCCGTAAAGAACCCGCATGACTACCACTTTGATGTTGCTGCCGTTATGATGAAGCGGCGGGTGCTTGCGCCTTATCGGGAGGACGGACTTCCGAAGGACTGGATTGACAGCGATGGGGCTAAGTTCCGCCTTACCTGCCCCTCCAATTTCTGGGATGACATAAGCATTCCTTTCTGGTCTATGCCGGAAAACACTGACCACCCCACGCAGAAAGCGGAAAAACTGTACGCAAAGCTCATTCTGGCATCGTCAGAGCCCGGCGACATGGTTTTTGACCCTTTTCTCGGCAGCGGTACCGCGAGCGTCGCCGCAAAAAAGCTGGGCAGGCACTATTGCGGCATAGAGCTAAACGAAGAATACTGCCTCTGGGCAGAAAAACGCCTCTCTCTTGCGGATAGCGACAAGGCGATTCAGGGCTATACCGACGGCGTGTTCTGGGAGCGTAATTCCCTGCGAGAGCAGAAAAAAGCCAAAGCAAGCAGCTCCTCCTAAAAAATTATAAAAAAAGTGAAAAAAACTATTGACAAGAGCCTGAACTATGCTAGAATAAGTTTAGCGTTAAACTAGTAAAACGTTAAACTTATTCGTTATACATGGAGGAATACATGAAAACAAGCGCTAGTTCCCTAAAGAAAAGCCTGCCGCTCTACGCGCTCCTGCTTCCCTCTGCTCTTTTGCTCTTCTGCTTTGCCTATCTGCCGTTGGGCGGTCTTGTCATGGCGTTTAAAAACTATTCGCCCGCGCTCGGCATTATCAAAAGTCCGTGGGTCGGCTTTAAGCACTTTGCCCAGTTCTTCAAGTCGTACCAGTTCGTCACGACGATTAAAAATACTCTTGTGCTCAGCATCTATGGCATCGTCATCAGCTTTCCTCTGGCGATCCTGCTTGCGCTTATGTGCAACCAGCTGCGCAACGGCTTGTTCAAGAGGACATTTCAGGTGGTCACCTACCTGCCGCATTTCATTTCCACTATGGTCATGTGCGGACTTATCCTCATCTTCCTGTCGCCGAGCAGCGGGCTTTTTGCAAATATCGCCAGATGGCTTGGCACAACGTTCCCCAATGTGATGGCAAATCCAAAGGCATTCAAGCATGTCTATGTGTGGACTGATATTTGGCAGCACCTTGGCTGGGACAGCATCATTTACCTTGCGGCTCTCTCCGGTATAGACCCCACGTATTACGAGGCGGCGACAATAGATGGTGCGAGCACCCTGCAGAAAATACGGCACATAGATTTGCCGCTCATTCTGCCCACTGCCATGATATTGCTCATCATGCGTGCGGGTAGCATACTCGGCATAGGCTTTGAAAAAGTCTATCTTTTGCAGAATGTGCAGAACATCATGTCAAGTGAGATTATCTCCACGTATGTATATAAGATGGGTTTGCAGGGCAGCCAGTACAGCCTGTCAACGGCAATAGGGCTGTTCAACACCGTGGTGAACGTCATAGTCTTGCTCTTCGTAAACTTTATTTCCAAAAAAACAACGGAAACAAGCCTGCTCTAGGAGGAAAGCATGAGAAGCAGAAAGTATTCAGCCGGAGATGCAATTGTAAATATTGCATTCCATGCCATTGCGATTTTTGTCATCCTTATCATTGTCTATCCGTTATGGTTCGTTGTCATCGCATCGTTCAGCGATCCCACGGACATTGCAAACGGGGAGGTATGGCTTCTGCCGCGAAAGCTTGACCTTGGCGGCTATCGCGAGCTGTTCAAACAGCGCCAGATATGGTTGAGCTACGGCAATACCATTATCTATACGCTCGTCGGCACGGTGATTGCCCTTGCGGTCAATATCCCTGCCGGTTACGCTATGTCGCGAAAAGATCTTGCCGGCAGAAAGTGGATAAATATCTTCTATCTGATACCGATGTTTGTGAGCGGCGGACTTATCCCCACTTACTTTGTGGTCAAGGCGTTTGGACTGCTTGATTCTTTCTGGGTGATGGTGCTGCCTTTCTCTGTATCAACCTACAACATCATTGTGGCAAGGACGTTCTTCCGCTCTTCTCTGCCAGAGTCATTATGGCAAGCGGCACAGATAGACGGCTGCGGCACTATCCGCTATTTTTTTCAGTTTGCCCTGCCGCTTTCAAAATCTGTGCTTGCAGTCATCGGTCTGTGGACGGCAGTAGGACTTTGGAACTCATGGTTCAATGCGCTTATCTATTTGAACAACGAAGCGCTCCAGCCGCTCCAGCTTCTGCTGCGCCGTATACTTATTTCAAATCAGTCCTTGCTTGGCGCGGCAACGGGTTCAATGGCGCAGGAATTGCGCAGGCTTTCGGATATGATGAAATATGCTGCCATCGTTATTTCTACGCTCCCCATCATGTGCCTGTATCCCTTCCTGCAGAAATACTTTAATCAAGGCGTCATGATTGGCGCCATAAAAGAATAGGAATATTTATGTGCAATATCGAGAAGGAGGATATTATGCGCAATAGAAAGATGAATTATGTGATTTCCGCAGTGCTTGCGGCAGGTTCCCTTCTGGCTATGAGCTGCGGAGGAAAGAAAGACAATGCAAAGAGCAAGGCAGCGAATGCCTTTGAAGTTGCCACCGTTCGCTGGGCGGACTGGGGTGAAGCCTACCACACAGGCTTCCCTGATGCGGCGGCAAAGGAAGCTGGCATAGATCTGCAATGGCGCACGATACTGAATTCTGACTGGGCAGACAAAAAGGCGGTCCTGCTTGCCGGCGGAGATCTGCCTGATGCGTTCCTTGGGGAAATCTGCTTTACAGAGGCAGAGGTGCTTTCAAACAAGGGAATATTCATTCCTCTTGAGTCCTACATAGACCAGTATATGCCAAACTTGAAAAAGATTCTCGAGAGCGATGGCACGATGAAGGCGCTTGCTACGTCTTCTGATGGCCACATTTATGGCTTGCCTGCAAAAAAAGCGCTCAGGCTCACTGTCTGGAACCAGATGAGCCAGTTTCAAAAGTATTAGCGGTCTCGGCTAAAAAAAAGCTTCCCAAT
>CAKZZK010000304.1 GCA_937885235.1 uncultured Treponema sp. | reverse complement strand
TATACGACAAAGTCGCTTTCGAATTCTTGCGACAAATTCCCTTACGAATAATAATGAATATCGCCGCTATTAAAATAAGTTTGTAAAAATGAAGAAGCTATGTTATAATACATTAAGATTTAAAACCAAGAATGAGCGGGAGGAAAATCATGCCGGTTGCACGGTATATCAGGGAAACGATGAACAGCAAAGGGGCTGGTGTCATCAGGAAGATGTTTGAAGAGGGGGTCAAGCTCAAACAGCAGTATGGAGAAGACAATGTCTTTGATTTCAGCCTCGGAAATCCCGATTTGGATCCTCCCGCAGCTGTCCGCCAGACAATTCAGACAGTTGCCGAAGTATGCCCAAAAAACTACCACGGCTATATGCCGAATGCAGGTTATCCCTTTGCGCGGGAAGCTATGGCTCAGAAAACCGCGGAAGAGCAGGGGGTTGCCGTCAGCGGAAACTGCGTGGTGATGTCCGTAGGGGCTGCGGGTGCGCTGAACTGCCTGCTAAAAGCGATCTTGAATGAGGGTGACTCAGTGGTTGTTCCCGCCCCATTCTTTGCCGAATACCGCCATTATGCGCACAATTACGGCGGAACGCTCATAGAAGTCCCCTGCAAGCAAGATTTTTCCCTTGACATAGAGGCAATAAAAACAGCCCTGACAGCAGAGACTGCGGCAGTGCTCATCAACAGCCCGAACAATCCTACGGGGCGCGTGTATTCCGAGGAGGAAATAGAGGCGCTTGCCAATGTCCTGAATGCCCATGCTGCGGCGACAGGCAGAAAGCCGTATCTGATATGCGATGAACCTTACCGCGCCATCACCTATGACGGTGTAAAAGTGGCAGCTACCTTTCCGCACTATGACAGCGCGGTGGTAGTCAGCTCTTTTGCAAAGAACCTGAGCCTGCCAGGGGAACGCATAGGCTACATCTGCGTAAACCCCGTCTGCCCCGACAGGGAGGAACTTGTTGCCGCCTGTATCTTTGCCACGCGCATCTTAGGGTTTGTAAATGCGCCCGCCCTGTTCCAGCGGGTGGTCTCAGAGGCTTGGCGTGCCCCTGCGGACTATTCGCTCTATAAGAAGCGCAGGGACGAGCTTGTCGCCATCCTTGATGAAGCGGGCATTGAGCACGCAAATCCTGAGGGGGCCTTTTATCTGTGGTGCAAGGTTCCTTCTCAGTTTAACGGTGATGACATGGCGTTTACCGACTATTTAAAGAAGTACCTGATACTTGCCGCCCCGGGAAGCGGTTTCGGTGGAAAGGGCTGGTTCAGGCTTGCGTACTGCGTAAGCGAAAAAAGTATTTTGAATTCACGAAAGGCCTTTGTAACGGCAATGGCTGAATTATGATAGAGCTATATAGTGGGGGTAAAAGATGAAGATTTTAATGGTAAGCGCGGAGGCGGTTCCCTTCGCAAAGACCGGCGGTCTTGCAGACATGGTGAGTGCGCTGGCAATCCAGCTGACAAAAATGGGACATGACGTAAAGATTGTCATTCCGCGTTACTATCGTATTGACCGGAAGAAGCTGGAGCCTCTGCCCGGTCCTATGGCCATCGCGGCGGGAACGGAGGAGACATGGTCTGCTGTCTACAAGACAAATATGCCCGGTTGTGACAAGCTGCCGGTATACTTCATTGACCATGAGCGCTGCTTTGGGCGGGATGGCATTTACGGGGTGCCGGGAGAGACAGACTTCCATGATAATCCCTACCGCTTTGCCGTGCTCTGTCACGGGGCGTTCCAACTCTGCCGCAAGCTCCAGTGGTTTCCTGATATCATCCATGCCCATGACTGGTCAAGTTGCCTTGCGCCGGTCATCCTTAAATATATCTGCCGCTATGTGGGTTTTGAACGGACTGCGAGCGTACTCACGATTCACAATCAGGGGTATCAGGGGCAATACGGAAAGGATAAGTTTCCTGCGCTGGGCATTGACTGGGGGCTGTATTACGGTGCAGGCTTTGAACATGACGGCGGGCTGAACTTCCTGCAGGCGGGTGTGAGCTCAGCGGATATGATTACCACCGTGTCTCCCACTTATGCCTACGAAATCCAGACGCGGGAAGGCGGTTTCGGTATGGATGGGCTTCTGCGTGTGCGCCACGACGTCATTCGCGGCATTCTGAACGGAGCGGACGTTTCCTGCTGGAATCCCGAGACAGATCCCAATGTGCCGTTCAACTATTCGGCAAAGGATATGTCCGGCAAGAAGCGAAACAAGGAAGAGCTACAGAGAAAGTTCGGGCTTGAAGTAAATCCCGATATTCCGATATTCGCCATGGTGACGCGCCTTGTAGACCAGAAGGGCATTGGCGATGTCTTTGGTCCCATGTACGGTCCCATGTACCAGATATGCCGCGATATGAAGATTCAGTTTGTTATATTGGGCAGTGGCGAAAAGTGGTGCGAGAACGAAATCAACTCCCTGCAGTCCAAGCTGCCGAATTTCAAGGCGTTCATAGGCTACAACGAGGCGCTGAGCCACCTCATCGAGGCAGGAAGCGACTTCTTCTTTATGCCGTCAAAGTATGAACCCTGCGGTTTGAACCAGATTTACTCTATGCTCTACGGCACGTTGCCCATCGTGCGCAGAACGGGCGGTCTTGCAGACACCGTGCAGAACTATAACCAGGAAACGGGGGAGGGCACGGGCTTTGTCTTTGACCACCTCACGCCGAGCGCCATCTACAACACGATTGGTTGGGCAACATGGGCATATTACAACCGCAAAGAGGACATCAAGAAGATGCAGCAGCAGGGCATGAAGCAGAGCTTTGGCTGGGATATTGCAGCGAACAGCTACCTTGATGTGTACAAGGAAGCGCTCAAGCGCGGCTGCAATATCGATGCTTAGAACACCCGCCAGACGTTGTCAATGGTGAGATACCAGTTAGCAAGAATTGCCTGAGAGCTCGGCTTGTACCAAGAGATACTGCCGTCCTTGTTGAGGATGGCAGTGTTGCTCTTGTTGCCAGCTAGCTTCATCGGCATAGAAGATGCCCGCCTGTATTTAATGTTGCGGGAAGTTTTTAAGTTGTACTCATATATCGTGTCCTTGCCTATGTTCGTATAGAGGTACGGGTAGGCAAGAGAGGTAAATGCAGTGCCGTCCTCGTCGTTGAGCCTGAGCAGAGTGCGCAGGGATTTGCTCTCCGGTGAGTAGGCAAAGACTTCCGTATTGCTGCTGTCGTCTGCAAGCGTCTCTATGACTATGCCGAATATTTCGCCTGTATCATGTGGCGAATTGCTGAGCGAGAACACGACATTTCCCTTGAGCTGCAAAGGTACGGTTTCCTCTGTGCGGATGTTGACCGCTACAAGGGGGCTGTCTGTGCCGCTGATGGCGGACTTGGCCACAAAGACAGTGTCCTCATTGACGAGCACGGCATCTTCTATTGAAGTGCCGGTAAAAATTTCATTCTGCTTGCCGCTTGCAATATCATAGAGCCTTACAGAATTGTTTCCCTGTACAAAGAGTATGGTATCTCCATATATATGCAACGTCTGCAATTTGCTTTGCGGGGTAAAAAGGCGCATGGGGTTCACCGCATCCATGCCGGAAATCGGCACCATCTGCACATCTTTCCGAGTTTCCTGTGACCAGAGGATAAAATTCTCTTTGTACAGCTCCATATTTGTCTGGGACTGATTGGTAGCTGTCTTTTTCACAGCCTTGTCGGTATATGAAGACTGGGAGGTGGCGGTTTTTGTGAGGAAATAGAAAGCATTCTCGTCACCAGCGATGTCGTAGATTTGCTGGTATGAGCGCTCGGTGAGCGGCGAGAGGGAGTAAGTCTCCGAGGATTCAATGAGGTCGGGCATCTTGTAGATGTCGCCTGACTGCGTGCCGAGTATGATGCTTTCTTCGTTTTTGGCGACGATTGTGAATTTGTCGCTGCTCTGCAAGCCCATAAAATTCTTTACGAGCGTGGTTTCGGTCGTGCGGTATGCCCCTGGTGTTTTGAGCAGCGTTTCAAGACTGCTGTAGCTGATGAGGTTTAACGCATAGCCCCT
>CAKZZK010000303.1 GCA_937885235.1 uncultured Treponema sp. | reverse complement strand
AATTCTACTGGATTTCGAAAATTTTAAACAGCAGTCCTTAAGTTGATGATGTTAGCTCTTGATGACGGTAGATATGATTTTGAAAAAATTTATCAAGGCCAGAGCACTCGTTATGTAGACCGTTTTGACGGGACAGAAAATGAGGATAGGTATTTATATCGATTGGATAAGGTTCGCGGCACGATGGTTTTCCCCGGTTCAAAATATGTGCTTGGTATTTCCTGCTTGGCCGTGAATGATCCGTATGAAAATAATGATACTATTGATACGGCAACATGGCTGGATGCTGATATAGATGCTATTATGCCGTGCTGTAGATATTTACACGGAGATATGTTTGTTTATGATCCAGACTGGTATTATGTACCCATTATGCCGCATCGCAAGGCCTCTATATTGTACTTGAAGAGATTGGATATGGGGGAAATACAGTTACCATCAATACAGATGAAGAGACAAACTTCATGTATATGACTGAATTTGGGAAATGGGAGCCAATTAAAAACAAAAATTCATTTGCAATTGAAAATCCCTCTCATGAGATGAAAAATATAAGATTCAAGATATATCCTGATACGGGAAAAGTTCTTCCCGCATCTACAGGGTTTGAAGTGCTTGAATATAAAATTATGTTAAGGGAGATGGTACCATGAGGTTAACCTGTCTTTTTGTGATAATTTTTATTGTCCTGGCACAAGCGTGTACTGTGCCGGATGCAGAAGAATATTATGAACGTGACAGTGACAGTCTGGGCAAAGAAGCTGTTGAAGCGACAGAAAATGTTTATACAGAAAATACACAGTTTTTTGAATTAACGCAGAGCGCTAATGGAATTAAGACCTATACGTTCAAGACAAACGATACGGCATATATTGTTCCTGAAGGCAAAACTGTCACTACAATAACAGGAACAGCACCTGCAACGTCTGCTTCTGTCACCGTGTTGAAACGAAGCGGTAGTCCGACCGCCGGATATGGTATAATATTTTTCTATAATAAGTATAATAGCAAGGAATATATGATGATTGTGATGATAAATACTAGACGCCAGTACATGGTTGCAAAAATCTCTGATGGGACATCGGTCTCCATACAGGACTGGACATCATCTTCCAGTTTGCGAGGTGGATTTGGTGTTCAAAATACTATAAGTATTTCTCATGCTAGTAATGGAATCTACTCGGTGAAATTTAACGGCACGCAAGAAATGATATTTACAGATCCTTCGTCTCCTGTTATTCCTTATGGAACAACGGGATATGTGGTCTCTATCTCGCCAACAGAGGGGTTCCCCAAGAAATCTGTTGAAGTAACTTTTACTGAATAAAAATTGTTTTGGCGCCATACCGCAAGCTTTGAAATTTATCGCTATATATAGACTAACAACCTGTGTGTTGCTTTGCGCTGCTGATAGCTGTATGCTTCTTCAAATGGATCAGAAAAGACCTCAGGGAAGAGAGAAATACAAGACTGACAATAGCACAGGAGTGCACAAGTTGTGTAATCCACGTTCTTGGTGGCGTTGAATTCGGAAAGCGCATCCCGCACTGCCTCAAGCTCGCGGCAGGCTCGCTTCCCCTGAAATATAGTTATTTTTGCCCACAAAGCACATTAAAGCCGTCACGCCCCAAGGCACGTTATGGGGACTATAGCAATGCCGTCTGCACGCCGGTACGCATAATCTCCTACGGCTGTCAATATCATTTTGAAACTCGGTGCGGGCATCTTCCCCGTATCAATATTTTTCTCAAAAAGGAAAAGCGTCCGCACCCCCTCGGCAATCAGGGCATCTCCGCCAATCTTTATTTCAACCGAGCCGTAATTGCCATTGCGCAAGTGGACCACGGCATCACATTCAAGGTCGCTTTTGTCTCTGTAATGGTAAACCTCGCCTCCCATGACCTGGGCATATATCCGCAAATCCCTGACGCAGAGGTTTTCAAATAGCAATCCCATAGTGTTCAAATCGTTGAGCAGATCCTTCGGACCAAATCCAAGCCCTGCCGCCGCAATGGACGGGTCAACAAAATAGCGAGTGTCCGTCGTCCTGATTGCTGTTTTTGACCGCAGGTTCGGATTCCATGCGGGCGCATCTTCTATAACAAAAATCTTTTTCAACGCGCTGATATAATCATACAGGGTATCAATGCTGAAAGACTCCACGTCATTTCCAAGTATGTCTTTGCGGATTTCTTCATATTTTATCTGGGAACCAATATTCCTGGAATATGAACGCATAAGCAGCTTTGTCCGCACGGAATTCCGTGTCTTTCCATCAACCCTCGAAATATCAGAATTGACAACGGCATCATAGTAATCGACGGCTTGACGCAGTGCTATTTTTTCAGAGCAGCCGATAGCCTTTGGCCATCCTCCGCGGCAAATCAGATAGGCAATTGCCTCTAGATTTTTTTCATTATATGCGCCGGGGTCGTAATCGGCGGAAAAGAGTTTCTCCAAAGAAACCTCTCCCGTTGAATCCCCCGATTCAAAGAGCGACATAGGTCTCATAAGCATCCGTGAAATGCGTCCTGTACCGCTGTGAAAAATTTCTTCAGTATTGGCGGGAACGGCGGAACCTGTCAAAATAAACTGGTTAAACGCATCCCTTTTATCAACCTCAAAGCGGACTGCATCCCACAGCTTGGGGGCAATCTGCCATTCATCAATAAGGCGGGGCGTTTTGCCCTGCAGAAGGAGGGACGGATTGACTTCTGCCATCTGCAGGTTTTGGGCTTTTTTTGCCGGATCCTGCATATAAAGCACGCTTCCTGCGTGTTGGCACGCAGTGGTCGTTTTCCCGCACCATTTTGCCCCCTCAATCAAGACAGCTCCTTTTGCCTCAAGCATTTCTTTCAGTATATTGTCTGCGAGACGATTCCTGTACTCCATGGCTTCATCATAGTGATAAATCCAGACTTTGGCAAGTTTTCAACCCAGACTTTGGCGAAATTTTAATCCAGACTTTGGCAGGCGCTTACCATCGACAGGCATCCGCAAAGGTGCCCTGACAGCTGTTCGCTTCTCAAATGACCTGTATCTGGCAGGAGCGCATGGTCTCCAGCGCGGCAAGGTGCTTTTCCTGCGTCACGCCTGCACAGCAGGAGGAATCCACGCTGATGGGGACTTCCGGCATGAACGCCTTCAGCAGGAGCGCATTGGACACCACGCAGATGTCCGTGCACAGCCCCACGAGCTCCACGTCAAGGGGCTCTCGTTTATTCAAATCCGAAAGCCGCCGGGCAAGCTCTACTGAGCCAAACGAAGGTTTGTTGATGATGGCTTCAGGGGCAATCATGCTCTCAATGTCTTTCTGGAGCTGCCAGCCCTCGCTGCCTTCTATGCAGTGCGGCACAGGCAGGAACTTGCCCTCCTGGCTTTCCAGATAGTTTTTCTGATGGGTATCCCGCGTGGCAAAGACAGCTTCTCTGGGGTAGCTTTGTATCTTTGCCTTCACCTTTTCCACAATGGCAACAGCCTCTTTTGTACCGAGCGCTCCGTCAATAAAATCATTCTGCATATCTATGACAAGTAATATCTTCCGCATAGAGTCCAGTGTAAGATACTTCTGGCATATTGGCAAGACCTGTGCGCGTCCTACACTTTCTGTCTCAGTTTTTGATACATTTCCATAAGCCGCGCCACAATCTCGCTTTCGGTGAGTTTTAGGGGAAAGCCGTAGGCTTTCATCACTGCTTTATCATTAGCTTCGTGTGCCTTTCGTAAATCCGGGGGCATAAGCATTTCATCATATAGCTCCGCCAAACTGGAATCTGTATATTTTGCGCGGGCATCAAGTATCCCTTGTGCGGTCATCCTTATTTTCTGTTCCAATTCAGAATCAGGCGTACACCAAGGAAAATTGTTATAAACGATATCTTTACTATAACGGTAGTCGCTTTTCAACCGTCCGCACACAGTACGCATCCATATCATGTGGATGCTTGAAGTCAAAATGCCAAATTCATATAAGCCTGCATCTATTATTATAGTTGCAGAATCCGTTGGAATTGTATCACTGTTTAAGAATCCAATCGGAATATAGCGTCGTTTTTCAGATGAAACTCGGGGTACAATGAGGTACTGCTTAACATCATCAACTTAAGCCCTAAAACGAGGGTTTAAGGTTGCAGGCATACTTGT
>CAKZZK010000302.1 GCA_937885235.1 uncultured Treponema sp. | reverse complement strand
CGCCGATGACTGCCACTATGTCATCGTCGTTGCAGAACTTCCACTTGCCGAATTTATTCACGTCAAAGAGCTTTTTTGATGCCTTGTAACCCAGCTCCATGTAGTCAACGCCTGCCTCGCAGTTCGTTCGGTACAGGTCTTTCACAAATTCATCTGAAAAGCGGAAGCTGTTCACAAGTCCACCGTCCCGCAGCGTGGCATCCACCACCCGAATATCCTGCCGGTACCCCATCAAAGAGGAAATGTCTTTCATCGTTATCTCCTGCTAGTTTCTTTTTATAGTATTGCAGTGAGTATAGCAGACTTCGCCGCCTTGTGCTAGTGGGGGCATGATGTTTTTGGAAAGTTGTGTATTTTGGAGTCAGTACCGTATGGCTGATAGCTGTCCAGCCAGCGGATGATGGGCTCGCGCCAGTCATCCTCCGCGGCACCTTCCAGAAGGAAGCGCTCGTAGATGAAGGAAATATGCTCGCGGATGGCTTTTTTGTCATCTTCGGGAATGTCGTCCGCGGTTCTGAACAAGTCGTTGATGAACCCTGTCGCGGCGGGCGGCGGGAAAAGGCCGGGAAAGACCTTCGTCACCAGATAGAGGGCAGCGGGAATGCAGTTCACACTGTGCTGCTTTAAGTACAGCACGGATTCTGCAATCTCGAGTCCGTGCTCATACAGCTCTCTGTTCCAACGCAGCTGTTCTTCCTCCGTAAACTCTTCCCGCACGAATAGCATTTTATAAAAACTGTATGTAAAGCAGATAATTGAAATATGCAGGCTGGGCACACAGAGAAAATGAGGGTCTGCAAGCCGCATCGTTTTGACCGCGCGGTCCTTGCAGGCAGGCTGGCGGGTAGTGGTCATGCACGTGCTGTACATGCGGAACGCCTCGTGATAAATTGTCGTCAGCGCACGGAGGAATTCAAGTGCAAGTGTTGTTCCTTCATGCACCCCAAAACGGCACTGGAGCATAGCGATGTTGCGGAGCCAGTAGTTGATGAAGTCCAGATACGTGCGGAGCACGGCAGGCTTGAAAGGCACGCGGTCATCAAGCTCGTGGTCAACGTGTTTAACGGGAATACGCAGGATGTGGAATTTCTCCAGATACTGTATGCCGAAAAATTTATATGCCACCGTGAGGAGAAATTTCCATGCAGTGCAGAAGCTCTGCGGACGCACAAGGAGCGTGCGGTAACAGCGCATGACGCTGAACGAGGAAAGCGGGCGCCCGCTGTATTTTGCAATGCGTTCGGCCGATGGCTTTTTTACCGTCATAGATTGCTTGCGGCGATGATGGCATCGATATTGTGCAGAATGGCGCTGGCGACGGCAGGCTTGTTCATTGTATAGATATGTATGCCGCGCACTCCGTTTGAAATAAGGTCGATTATCTGGTCGGTTGCGTATGCTATGCCCGCCTGCCACATAGCTTCCGGTTTGTCGGCAAAGCGGTCGCAGATGGCAAGCAGTTTGGCGGGAACATAGGCAGAAGAAAGCCTGACCATGCGCTCCACCTGCGAGCTGTTTGTGATTGGCATGATGCCCGCGAGCACCGGTACATGGATTCCCTTTGACTGGAGGCGGTACAGGTAGGAATAAAGCATATTGTTGTCAAAAAACATCTGGGTGGTCAGAAAGTCCACACCTGCGTCAACCTTGTAGTGCAGGTTGTCTATGTCTTCCGCGCGGTTTGCGCTTTCGGGATGCCCTTCTGGATAGCATGCTCCGCCCACGCAGAAGCCCTCTGCCTTGAGCAGGTGCACGAGGTCGCTCGCATGTTCAAGGCCTTCCCCGGTGGCGGGCTTGCCCGGTTCCCAGTTCTGGGGAATGTCGCCGCGCAGGGCAAGTACGTTCTCTATGCCCGCATTGCGCATCTCCACCACCGTGGCGGCGACGGATTCCTTTGTGTTTCCCACGCAGGTAAGGTGGGCGAGGGCAGGAGTGTTAAAAGACTGTATCTTTGAAGCAATTTCAACGGTGTTGCCCCTTGTGCTTCCCCCCGCACCGTAGGTGATAGAAATAAAATCAGGTGTCAGATCGCTCAATTCTTTTGCAGCTCGGATAACGCTGTCAAAGTTTGCCTGCTGCTTGGGCGGAAACACTTCCAGCGAAAAGCTTAATTTTTTTTTATCCAGAATTTCCTTGATAGTCATGGGACCTATTATATAAAAAGAAAATAGCGATGTCAAACTGCTGTGTGCGTTAGCTATTGACAACCACCTTTTTGTTTTATATAGTTACTATATACTAACAAAAAGGAGGCTTCGCTATGAGTGTTGAGCGGTTCAACAGGTGGTTCAGGCAGTTCGGAAAATTCCAGATAAAGCACCGCGGCGGCTTCCTTGTGGTGCTTGCGCTCATCACCGCGCTTGGTGCGGCAGGACTGCCTCGTTTCACTGCGGACAACAGCGAAGACAGCTGGCTGGATGATTCCGACGAGGTAAAGCGCAATCAGGATTATTTTGAAGACCTCTTCGGCAGCGATGATTCAGTCATGGTTCTGGTGGAGGCTGAAGACGTCTTCGCGCCGGAAGTACTCGATGCCATAGACAGGCTTGGCAGACGGCTTGAAGCGGAAATGCCCTATGCCGATGAACTCACTTCCCTCATGAATCTTTCCATATCAAAGGGGACGGAGGATGGCTTTGAAGTCATCAACCCCTTTGAGGACGGCATTCCCGATGACCCCGCAGAGCTCCAGGAAAAAAAGGACTTTATCCTTTCCCGCCGTTCGCTCGTCAACAAGCTGGTGAGCGATGATGCCCGTGAAACCTGGGTCATGCTGAGCCTAAATCCTTATAAAAGCGAAGAGCAGAGCGCCATAGGAAAAGTGGCTTACGAAATAGTAAAAAGCGATGAGTTCAAAAGCGATGCCTACAGCTTCAAAGGCACCGGCATGGCATACACCGAGTATGAAGAAGACTTGGTAACGGGGCAGGAATGCGCAATCAGGATAGGCATTGGCTTTTTCGTCATGGTCTTCTGCCTCCTGCTTTTTGTGCGTTCGCTGCGAGGGCTTGTGGTGCCCGTCATTGCCACCGTCGGAGGCATAGTCACGGTTATTGGCTATTCTTCGTGGCTGGGCATAGCCTCCAACACCACGCTGCTTGCGCTGCCGGTCCTTCTGGGCATGGCGCTTTCCGTGGGCTATTCGATACACTACATCAATGAATTCCGCCTGCATTTCCGCAGCACGGGCAGGCGAGAGGAAAGCGTTATCCGCGCGGTGGAGGAAACTGGCTGGCCAATTCTGTTCACCGTCATCACGACCATGGCATCCATGATTTCCTTCATGACGGCGGGCATTGGCGCACTCAAATGGGTGGGAGGCATCTGCGCTTCCATAGTCTTTGCCACCTACCTCTATGTCATCATCCTCATTCCAATCTTCATGAGCTTTGGCAAAGATGGCACCCCAGTCGGAAAGCTGCCCGCGGGGAACACGAAGGCTGACGGCTATTTTGAACGTTTCGGGCTTGCCGTCACCCGCAGGCGCTGGCTCATCATCGGCGTGAGCGCTGCCATCATCGTGGCAAGCGTACCGGGCTGTTTCAAGATGTCCGTGAATATGGACTATATGGAGACTATGGGGAAAAAGATTCCCTACGTCCGCGAGCTTTTGAGCATCCTTGAAGCAAAGCTCGGCAGCCAGTACAGCTATAATATAATGGTAGAATTCGATGAGGAAGATGCGTTCAAGAATCCCCAGAATATGGAGCGGCTCGATGAACTTGCAGGGCGTGTTTCAAAGCTTCGCCTGACTCGCTGGAGCGGCGAGGAGCCCCGCATCACTTCCGTCACGGATATTGTAAAGGAACTGAACTGTTGTCTGAATGAAGATGACGCCGATTTTTACCGCATTCCCGATGAGCAGGCGGTGCTGACGGAAGAGCTGTTTCTCTATGAGATAAGCGATGGAGCTGACGGTCTGTTCAGCTGGCTCGATACAGACTACCGCACGACTTATCTGCACGTAGACTTAAACGGCTATGACGCAAACATCATCGTGGATGACATTGCAGGGGCAAAGCAGGCAGCGGCAGAAATCTTCCCTGGGGCAAAATGCAGCATCATCGGGCAGGTGGTGAACTACGCCGTCATGAACGAAAAGCTGGTAAAGGCGGAACTGAAATCCTTCTTTTTCAGCTTTGTCATAATAGCAGTCCTCATGATCATTGCATTTTCAAGCATCATGACGGGGCTCATTGGTATGATTCCAAACCTTGCGCCTGTAATCTGCATAGGCGCCGTGATGGGCTACTGCAAAATGCCTCTCGATATGGTGACTATGACCGTCATGCCCATGATTTTGGGCATAGCCGTGGATGACACCATCCACTTTACAAACCGCACGAAGCTTGAATTCGAGCGTCTGGGAAGCTATGGCGAAGCGATAAAAATCAGCTTCCGTGAAATAGGAAAGACGCTCGGCATGACGACCTTTATCCTCTGCTCTATGTTTGCCGTGTTCTGTACAAGCCCCATGACGGCGCTGTACAGGATAGGGCTGCTGACGATTATCGGACTCGGTTCGGCACTGCTTGCGGATTACACGCTTACTCCGGTGCTGATTTATGTGACAAAGCCGTTTGGCAAGGAGAAATTGAAATGAAGAAATTAGCTGTATTTTTGGCTGCCGCAGCCTGTGTGTTCAGCCTGTCCGCACAGGAATTGACGGGCTATGACATTATGAAAAAAGCGGATGACGTTGAAAGCGCACCCACCTCTTCTTACAAGGCGACTATGACGCTGAAGGATAAGCGGGGGCATGAGCGGGTGCGCGAGGTGATTGAGCGGGCGAAAGAGTTTTCGGGAACGACAAAGACGGTGATTGTCTTCACCACCCCCAAGGATGTTTCCGGTGTAGGCTACCTGATGTTTGACTACGACGAAGCTGCTGACGGTTCAAAAAAGGATACCGACAGCTGGCTCTATATGCCCTCAATGAAGAAGATACGCCGCATAAGCGGCTCTGACTCCAGCGGTGACTTTATGGGTACTGACTTTACCTACGAGGACATGGGAGAGCGAGGGCTGAACAAGGACACGTTTACGCTTCTGGGGGAAGAAAACAGGGAGGGTGTGCCCTGCTACAAGGTTGAGTGCCTTGCAAAGGACAAGACGGAAAAAAATCCTCGCAAAATTGTCTGGATTGGCAAGGAAAACTTTATGCTCTATCGCGCGGAATACTATGACCGCCAGAATGCCCTGCAGCGCGAGCTGACGTGCAGCGACATACGGAAAATTGACGGATACTGGACGACGGGCAGGATGTTTATGCAGAATGTGCAGAAGAATCACAGCACCCTGATAGAAATGAAAGATGTGAGCTATGGCATTGCGCTTGATGATTCCCTGTTCACTGTCGCCGCGCTGGAAAAAGGCAGGGTGAGGTAGACTGTGCGGCGGCAGCTTGCGGTGGCTCTTGCGCTTGGCGCTGTCGCCGCAGTACTTTCGGCGGAGGATGTTCAGGTAAACATTTCCGGTGATATACAGACGCTCTGGGCTGTGGCGGCTCCGTGGACAGACAGGAATGACGACGGACGCCTTACCGTAGGCAACACAGCTGCGACGGCGAAGGTGGATGCCTACTGCGGGCACGGCTCTGCCTATGCGGAAGCCCGTGCCTCTTACGATGCGCTGGAGCGGGAAGTGGATTTTTCCCTCCGCGAGCTGTGGATTGATTACAGCGATTCATTCTGGGGCGTGCGCATCGGGCGGCAGAAAGCCGCGTGGGGCAAGGCGGACGGCATAGACATCAGCAATGTGCTCTGCCCTAAAGATATGAGCAGCGCTGCCGCAGTCTTTTCCGATGATTCCCGGCTTGCCGTAGATGCCCTGCGCCTGTCGTTCAACAGCACAAGCCTTACCGCTGACGCATGGTGGATTCCCTTTTTTACCCCTACGAAGCTTCCCCTCGATGAGGAAAATTCACTCCGAAAATATGTGGTGCCGGAACAGGTGGATTTGTCCCTGCCAGGAGGGGCGGTGTACAGCCTGCCTCTTGCCATCGGTGATTTTGATGAGCCTGAGGCAGCCCTTAAAAACGGTGAATACGGAATGAAGCTGTCTGCTTACTTTTCTGCCTGTGACATTTCCCTCTATGCTTTTTATGGCTGGGACGATATGCCCCTCCTCAGCTATGCCTCTACGTACACGGTGCAGACAGCACCGATGCCCTCGGCAATAAACGTGACGGGCTCGTACAAGCGCATGGGAATGATTGCCGCAGATGCGGCTGTTCCCCTCGGCGAAACTGTGCTCCGTCTGGAGGCGGCATTCTTTCCGCAGCGGCATTTCCAGAAGTCTGCCGCGGCGATGGAGGGGGCTTCATACAGCAGCTCGGAAAAGCACGAGCAGCTTTCTGCGCTTGCAGGCATAGACTGGATGCCCCTTGGCTGGACGATTACCGCCCAGTATTATTGCGACTGCATTTTTGGCGGGACGGACAAGCTTGAACGGGACTATGCCTACGTCCACGGGGCAACGCTCAGCATAGCGAAAAGTTTTTTTAACGACACGCTTGAAGCCTCTTTCAGCGGCGTCATTGGCTTTAATGACTTTGACTGCCTGCTGAACCCTTCCGTGAGCTACAGCCTTACAGACCAGATAAAAATCAGCGGCGGGGCATATATCTTTACCCGCGGTCCAGACAAAGATGGAAGCTACGGCGCCTACCGCGACCTGAGCAGCATCTATATAAAGGCTGTCTTTTCTTTTTAAATTGTTCTTGCTTATGGGTAGCTGATAAACCTGTCGGATTCCTGCGCTTTGAAATATGCTTTTACCCGCTCGCGGCTTTCGGCTGTTGAGTGCGCGTTGAGCATCTGGGTTTGAAAGTAATGGGCAAAGCTGAAATTCTGGCAATAGTAGCTGAAAAAGCGCTGAAGGCGGGTTTTGTAGAATTCAGGCGGCTGGCATTCCTCCACATCGGCAATAAACTGGAGCGCAACTTGCTCGCAGTCAATGGAAGCGGGCGTGCCGCAAGCGTTTGTGGGCTTTCCGTCATGCTGCCCTGCAAGTTCTGCATGGCAAGAACGAAGTTCGGCGAAAATCCACGGCTTTTGTGCGGCGGCTCGTGCAATCATTACGCCACTTGCGTGGGGCGCGGTTTGGACTGCGGCGTTGTATGTTGCGCGGTCGCACACTGCGCCGTTCAGGTAGATAGGCACGCGCCCTTGGTAGCGCAGAGCAAGGCGTTCTGCGTATTCGTGGCGCGGCTTAGTGCGGTATTTTTCTTTTTTAGTGCGCGGGTGCAGGGTAAGCAGTTGCACGCCTTCACAAACGAGCATGTCGCAAAAGGAAAAAAAGCCGTCATCGGTAAAATCTTCCGCGCCAAGGCGCAGCTTGACCGAAAGCCGCTTTTCTGCCGTGCCGTCTTTTGCCGCGTTTACCATCGCGTTTTTTACGCCGCGCACCATTGCGGCAGTTTCTGCAAGCGGCTTTGTCATCCAGGAGATACCCGCGCCCGTGTTGGCAATTTGCGGGGCGCTGCAGCCCATGTTCAAATCAATGCCCATGCCTTCGCGGGTGGCAAGCAGGGCGGCGGCGTTTGCCATCGGTTCTGCCTTGTTCCCCGTCAGCTGCCACACGATTTTGTCCGGCTCTGGCCCGCTCAGCAAATAGAATTTTTCCCATTGACCGCCTGCAAGCAGGGAAGATGCGTTTATCATCTCGGTAAAATATTCGTCACAGCCGCCAAAGCGGGCGACGGCGCGGCGGAAAGCTTCGTGGCTCAGCGTCGCCATGGGCGCAAGGATGTGTTTCATTCGGCGCGCCCGTCCTGCTCTTGTAGCCACTCGGCAAAAATCGCCGCGGCTTCTCCGCACAAATCGGGGCAGGGGCGTTTTTTGTAGTATTCAGACGTGCGCGCTTCGGACACGGGGGAATCTGCCGGGTGTGCGGTCGCTTTTTTCTCCTTGAACGCTTGTTCGCTCTGCCCCATGGGTACTAAACCTAACAGTTCGCGGCAGATAATCGACCCGTTGCGCTCGCGGAATCGGGTGGCAAGGCGTTGCCCCTCTGCGTAGATGGCGTCCTTGCTTTCTTTGGTGCCGTCCGCGCTTCCCATTTTCATGCCGAGGGAAGTCATCATGCCGCTTACCGTGCCGCACATTTCGCGCATACGGCACACGCCCGCGCCAAAGGCTTGCGTCAGGCGCAAAATCATGTCGCGGTCGTAGCCCAGTTCAGAGGCAAACACCGCCGCCACCGCCGGCGCGCACGCATAGCCGTCAAGAAAATTCTGTCGTGCCTGTTTCCGGGCTTCTTCGGGGGTAATCATATTTTTTCAATCAGTGCC
>CAKZZK010000301.1 GCA_937885235.1 uncultured Treponema sp. | reverse complement strand
CTGAAGCTTGCCAATGTGCCGAAAGCGTTCAAAGGTACGCCCATCCTCTACGTGGCTGCGGGGCTCTTGAGCCTTGCGTTCTTAGGCTTCAAAGGGCTTATTAAATAGAAAAGGGCGAGGTGGCTGTGTATGAATACTATCATTACGACTATGCTTGTAGCTCTGGTGGTCGCATTTTTGCTGGGTGTACTGCTGGGGCTGTTTAAGAAAATTTTTGCCGTGCAGGTTGACCCCAAGGTACAAGCGATTCAGGATGTGCTTTCCGGCGGCAACTGTGGTGGCTGTGGCTATGCGGGCTGTGCTGCCTTTGCTGCCGCGGTGGCGAGCGGCGAGGCTCCCGCGAACGGCTGTGTGGCGGGTGGTCCGAGTGTTGCTGCCAAGGTGGGAGAAATCCTCGGCGTGAGCGTGAGCGCACAGAAGAAAGTGACGGTGCTTGCCTGCAAGGGGACGACCGGCTGCGCGGTTTCCCGCGGTACGTATAATGGCATAAAGACTTGCGCCGCTGCCGCTCAGGCGGTAAACGGCACGAAGCTCTGTTCTTTCGGCTGTGTGGGCTACGGTGACTGTGTGGAAGCTTGTCCCTTTGACGCCATCCACATGGGCAAGGACGGCATCCCCGTGGTGGACTACAAGAAATGCGTGGGCTGCGGCAAGTGCGCCAAGGCTTGTCCCAAGAAGCTGTTCAGCATTGTTGATGCGGACAGGAAGGGCGCTGTTGCCCTCTGTTCAAACCACAGCGACAACAAGCCCGCCATAAAGAAGAATTGTTCTGTGGGCTGCATCAAGTGCGGCATCTGCGTGCGCAAGTGTCCGCAGAAGTGCATTGAGCTGATTAATGGCATTCCCGCCGTTGACTACAGCAAGTGCACGAGCTGCAAGGAGTGCATCAACGCCTGTCCGGACAAGGTGCTTGCCCTCGTGCAGGATGTGATGGCGTAGGAAACGCCGCGGAGTTCTGGTATATGAAAACGCCGTCAGACTGATTTGTCTGGCGGCGTTTTTGTGTGAGCAAGGGCACGATGGCGGGGGTGATGTAGATTTCAAGCAAAAGAGGGAGATTTATTGCAGGTTCTCTCAGCTGATGAGTATTTTTGTGTGCATGGTTCTAAGAAGCTGTCTAAAATCTTGTAAAAAAACACAATCTCTGATAGAATCAGTAT
>CAKZZK010000300.1 GCA_937885235.1 uncultured Treponema sp. | reverse complement strand
AAGTCCCTAAATTTTTAGGTGCTTAACTTGACAAAATCGCTTACGAATGACAGTGGTAAAGATATAAAAATTTGTTAGACCAAGCCCTGTGCAACCATAGCGCTGGCAACCTTTACAAAGCCCGCAATATTCGCACCGGCAACGTAGTCGCCCTCAGTGGCATACTTCTTTGCCGTCTCCCAGGCGTTGTCATGGATATTCACCATAATCTGCTTGAGCTTGGCATCCACTTCCTCAAAGGTCCAAGACAGGCGCTCGCTGTTCTGGCTCATCTCCAGACCGGAGACTGCCACGCCGCCCGCATTCGCAGCCTTGCCGGGTGCAAAGCGCACGTTGTTTTTCTGGAAGTAGTCGATGGCTTCCGCACGGGTAGGCATATTGGCACCTTCGGCGACAAGCTTCACGCCGTTGGCAACAAGCTTCTGCGCATCTTCAAGGTAGATTTCATCCTGTGTGGCGCAGGGGAAGGCAAGCTCAGCCTTTACACCCCAGGGTTTTTCGCCTTTGAAGAACTTTGCATTCGGGTATTTCTTTACGTACTCGTCAACCTTCTTGTGCTCTGCGCGGAACTGCTTTACAAACTCAAGCTTTTCCTGCGTGATTCCCTCTTCGTCGAGGATATAGCCGGAAGAATCAGAAAGGGTAAGCACCTTGCCGCCAAGCGCAAGGATTTTCTCCGCAGCATACTGGGCAACGTTGCCGTCGCCGGACACGAGACAGGTCTTTCCCTTGAAATCCGTGCCCATCTTGGCAAGCATACACTCTGCAAAATAGATTAAACCGTAACCGGTAGCCTCGGTACGGGCGAGAGAGCCGCCAAAAGCAAGCCCCTTGCCGGTGAGCACGCCTGTATATTCATCGCGGATCCTCTTGTACTGACCGAACATGAACGCAACTTCGCGTCCGCCCACGCCCTTGTCTCCTGCGGGAACATCCGTATCAGGACCGATATGGCGATACAGCTCTGTCATGAAGGACTGGCAGAAACGCATCACTTCACCATCGCTCTTGCCATGCGCGTCAAAATCGGAACCGCCCTTGCCGCCGCCCATAGGCAGTGTGGTCAACGAATTCTTCAAAACCTGTTCAAAGCCCAAGAATTTGAGCACGTCAAGTCCAACCTCAGGGCTGAAACGCAGACCGCCCTTGTAGGGACCAATGGCGCTGTTGAACTGCACGCGGAAACCACGGTTCACACGGGGCTTACCGGCATCATCTGTCCACGGCACGCGGAACATAATGATGCGCTCCGGCTCAACAAGGCGCTCCAGCACTGCATATTTCTCCAAATCCGGCATCTTGTCAACCGCAGGAGAGATGGCCTGAAGCACGAGGCCCACAGCCTGAAGAAAGTGATCCTGATCTGCATAACGCTGGCTCACATCATCCCAGACACGTTTGCAGTAAGCGTTCTTAATAGTGTATTGCATATTATAACCCCTCGCCCTGCGCCAAAACGCAGGAACTACTTCATAATAAATAATTTTTCCTTCTTTGAAAAGTATTTTTCTGTATAATTATGCAAATTTTCTTGATTTTTTGAATAATTTTGGGCAAATTTGCATCTCACTTTTCAAGGAAATCATAATTACCCTTGAAAAATCCACCCCCGCATGGTAAACTTTATCATTACCCCAAGGAGATTTTTATGACAAATGCACCATTGCCTTTTGATACCGCGTTTTGCAGTCAGCTGCCAATAAGCGCTTTTATATACGAGCCTGTGTATGCTGCTGATAAAACGGTGCTGGATTACCGCATTGTGTACGGCAACGCTGTGTTTGCCCGCGACTGGCAGCGCATTTACCGCAATGACGCCTTTCTGGGCAGTCTGGTGGTAAAAGACCGCCTTCTCGATGACTATTCCTTGCGGATGATGGCGGATGCCCTCTCTGGCAAAGCGCTTCCTTTTTCGACCTACCTGCCCGCTGTGGACATGCACCTGCATTTCCAGCCCATATCCTTCCTGCCCCGCCCTTACTGCGGCTTCTTCCTCACCGACATCACCGATTATGAGGTGCAGGATGAAAAGCGGCACTTCCTGCGCACTATACGGCAGATGAAGAATGTTGCCGTCCTGCTCAAGGTACACGAAGGCGGCAGGCTGGAATCCGTCTTTGTCTCTGACGGCTATGCGAGGATGATGGAATGCTCTGCAAAGGAGGCTTTGCAGCTTGTCGATGGCGAGGGCTTTTTCAATGTGGTAGTTCCAGAGGACCGCGAGCTCGTAAAGACCATGTTTGCGCACCGCGTTTCCGATGACGGCGGCACCACGCTCACCATACGGAATGTGACGGCAAAGGGTCTGCACATCTGGTGCAATGTGCACTACGCTTTTATAGATGATTTCAACGAACACTACGTCTACTGCACCTACTTCAACGTAACCGTGCTCAAGACATACGAGGAGCGGCTACGGGGCGTATACAACAGCCTTGGCGATAACTTTTACCGTTTGGCAGACAAGATGCTGGGGCTTTTCCGCGTAAACCTCACCCGCGATGAGATCGAAGACATACGGGGCACAGACCTGTACAGCACGGACAGCACGAGCTACCGTTATTCGGAATCACTGGAGCTCCGTGCCATGAACTATCCGATTGCCTCAGAGCAGGCACAGTTTCTGGAGCTCTTCAACAACAAGCGGCTTTGCACCAGCTACCTTGAAGGCAAGGTGTCCGAATCCCAGGTATTCTATTCACAGCGGCGGGACGGGCGCATGTGTTTTGTGAACTATTCCGCCACGCTCACCCGCCATCCCGTGACGGGAGACATCATCGCTTTCATCACGGAGATGGAATGCAACAGCGAGAAGGTTGACAATATCCTGCTTGACAAAATCCTCGTGCAGCAGTTCGACATGGTATGCTACCTCGCGAACGGCAGGTATGGCGTGGTTATCGGCGATGCGGCGCGGATCAGGCAGGGCAGCATTTTCCCCACGACGCGCAGTGGAAACTACACGCGCTACCTTGAATCTCAGGTTATCCCCGTCCTGAGTGGTACGGCGGAATACCGCGAGTCGGTGGCAAAGGCGCTTTCACTTGAAAGCATAGAGGCGGAGCTCAAAGTCAGGGAGCCCTACGTAGTGAACGTCGCCTGCGATATTGACGGTGAGACCTACTACAAGCGTTTTGATTTCTATCTTGTAGACCCTGATGCCAAATTTTACATCCTGCTCAAGAGCGACACCACCGCCATTCAGCGCGAGCAGCTGGAACGCAACGAGCAGCTCAGGCTCGCATTGGACGAAGCAAAGCAGGCAAGCGTGGCAAAGACAGCATTTCTGTCAAGCATGAGCCACGAAATCCGCACCCCCATGAATGCCATCATCGGGCTGGATAACATAGCGCTCAAAGAGCCTGACCTGTCAGAGCGCACCAAAGAGCATCTGGAAAAAATCGGACTGAGCGCACGGCATCTGCTATCCCTCATCAACGATATTCTGGATATGAGCCGCATTGAAAGCGGGCGCATGACGCTCAAGAACGAGGACTTCTCCTTCCGTTGCTTCCTTGATCAGATAAACACGCTCATCAACAGTCAGTGTCAGGACAAGGGACTTCACTATGATTGCGTGGTGCGCGGCAAGGTTGAAGAGCACTACATTGGCGATGCCATGAAACTCAAGCAGGTGCTCATCAACATTCTGGGCAACTCCGTCAAATTCACCAATCCGCCTGACGGAAAGGTTTCCTTCTCGGTTGAGTGTAAGTCGCAGTTTGAGGGGCAGTCTACGCTGCGCTTTGTCATCAAGGACACAGGCATAGGCATGGATGCGGACTTCCTGCCAAAGCTCTTTGATGCTTTCAGCCAGGAGGACGCCACCACCACGAATAAATATGGCGGTTCGGGACTGGGGCTTGCCATCACCAAGAACATCGTGGAGATGATGAACGGCACTATCGCTGTGGAATCCACCAAGGGTAAGGGCACCGTCTTTACGGTGGATGTGCCGCTCCGCGATGCCGGGCACGAAGCTCTCCGGCGGCAGGACTACAACCTGAATCCCCATGAGCTGCGCGTGCTTATCATCGATGATGACCCGATTGCCTTGCAGCATGCCCACAACGTGCTTGAAGAGGTTGGCATCTCCTCGGACACCTGTTTGGGAGGAGTAGATGCCTTGGAGATGATAAAGCTCCACCACGCCCGCCACGAGTCATACAATCTTATCCTCGTCGATTTAAAGATGCCCGTTCAGAACGGCATTGAGGTGACAAAGAAGATTCGCGATGTCATCGGCAATGAGTCTGCCATTGTCATTTTGACGGCATATACATGGGCTGACGTAGAGACTGATGCCGTGCTTGCCGGTGTTGACGGCTTTATGAGCAAGCCTCTGTTTGCTTCCAACGTGCTCTATGAGTTCCAGCAGGCAATGCAGCGCAAGCAGGTGCGTGCCCCTGACACCGACGTTCAGGTGGAGCTTTCCGGCAGGAGGATTTTGCTTGCCGAGGATATGCCGATAAACGCAGAAATCATGATGGAGCTGCTCAAGATGAAGGGGCTGGAAGTGGAGCACGCGGAAAACGGAAAGCTCGCGGTGGATGCTTTTGCCGCAAGCGCTGCGGGCTACTTCGATGCTGTGCTCATGGATGTGCGTATGCCCGTGATGGATGGTCTTGCTGCCGCTTCCGCAATCCGCGCGCTCGACCACCCCGATGCAAAGTCTGTCCCCATCATAGCGATGACTGCCAACGCCTTTGACGAGGATGTACAGCGCTCGCTGCAGGCAGGCATGGACGCACACCTTACCAAGCCTGTGGAATCCGACAGGCTCTATGAGACGCTCGCTTCCCTCATCGGGCGGCGGGAAGCTACAGTGCCCCAGCCCCCCAGTGATTGATTTCAGTTTTCTCTGTCTGCCACTCTGTTCAGGGTGAAGTCGTCCACGGTGCCCCAGCTTCTGGCATTACCCTTGATGCGCACGCCGATGGTGAGCGTTCCCTGCCGTAGCTCTATGGCGGGGATGACGGGGGTCTTCCAGTCTGCCCAGCTTGTCACCATAAATGGTGCAGCATAGTCTTTGTCAGCAGTGCGGGCGTATAGTTCCATGACGGCATTTGACGCCATATCGCCTCCCTGCGCGGAAACGCTGAGCCGGTAAATACC
>CAKZZK010000299.1 GCA_937885235.1 uncultured Treponema sp. | reverse complement strand
AATTTGAAGGAGGCGGCACTGCTTGCCGCGCAGGTTTGCGGCGAATGGGTGCGGGCTGATGATGAAAAGCACCGCGAGCGGCTCGGCAGGACGGAGCTCATGACCTATGCGGCAAACAGCGGGAACAGCGCCAACGGTAAAGATTTCTTCTATATAATAAGCACGGAAGGAGCCATCGGGCTTGCCGCAGGGCGCGAATACAAAACCACATGGCTTTTCCTCCCCGCCGAGGACTTCCCCTTTCCCGCCGCAACGCTGACTGCGGCATCCCCTGCAGCTTCTTCAATGCCACCGGCTCCGCAAGCTTCAGCGACATCCATCCCGCAGCAACAGCAGGGAGCCAGACGCTCGCTCATCACGCCATCAGGCGGCACTCCCGCGGCGGGCACCCCTCAGCCAGAAGCAAAGCCTCAGACAAAGCCCGCAAGCTCAGGCCTCCGCTTTTGCAACAGCTGCGGCGTGGCGCTCAAACCAAACGCCCGCTTCTGCATGGAGTGCGGCAAGCCGGTATAAGGAGATTTGCCGGCAAGTGCCGCGCTTATTGTTTGTGCTTGTTTTCCGTCAGGTCGTGGAGGAATGCCATCATATATTCTGCCTGACGGGAAGAAAGGCGGTGAAAATGGGCCAATAGCTCTGCATCGTTTATTATGGTGTTCTGTATGTCCGGCTCAAAAAACTGCGCAGGGGAAACAGCAAAGAATTCACAAATCTTTAAGAATGTAGCTATGGTGGCGGCGCACTTCCCCGTTTCAATTTTATTGATATAGGTTTCATTCTGCCCAAGGGCAAGGCTCATCTCCCGCGCAGAAATATTGCGTTCATTCCGCAGAAAGCGCAGTCTGTCTCTGAAGAATTCCTCTGTTACCATGGATTGCTTCCTTCACAGTATAGCATTATAAGCTCTATAAAACTTGACCTAGAGCTTTTTATGCTTTATACTGGGAATTACCTTGCTTTTTAAGCAATAATCACTAGCTAGATATGACTTTTTAAGCCATACACAGCACAAGGAGCAATACGTATGAAACCAATGAAAACTATCGCACTGGCAACAGCAACACTGTTGGCATTCCTCCATCTCGGCTGTACCAACGAAAGCAGCGACAGCGGCGGAACTTCCTCTGATGCAAATCCCTCGGATTTGCCGGCATCTGTGGGAGAAGATCCATTCAGCGGGAATACCTTCCTTGCTGATATTGAAGGAAACTATATTGAAGATTTCAATTTCTCATCTTTTGCTTGCGACTATCAACTTTTATTCGATAATGGCAAACTGACGGAAACAGATCTCAAATATGACGAGTCATTGAATTACCGCTATTCTTACAATGCAGACACAGGGATGCTTTACACGCAATGCACAGACACGCCTCCGGCGGCATTGACAGATTATGAAAAAGCCCAATGGAAGACAGTAAGGCAATACGCTGTTAAAAAGCAAGATGAGAATTACTGGATGTGTGTTTCTCAGTTTACAGGAAAACTTTCTGAACTCGACCACGGTAAATTTGAATACGATACCTACAAAGGCGATACAGGCGAAAGCATAACAACAACGATTTCTCTAGATGGTGATGGCTCTTTGAATATATTTAGGAGTCCGAAGAGTGATATAGAATTAATCATCACAACAGTGAAGGACAATATATTTACCTTTGCAATTATGGACGAAGAGGACTACACCAGTACGAACGAGTACGGACTGACGGCAACGTGTATATTCAGTGGCTCGGGTACTTCTGCCTCGTGCGCTTTTACAATAACGGATGTCAGTTCCACATTAAGCAATACTTATCCATTTCTGAATGCCGCGAACGATACAACTATCATCGGCAAGGAATACACACTGACCTATAATCCCGGCGGCATCGCGATGAAATTGAAAGAATAAACATCCGTAACACACAGCTCGCTATCCAATGCTACCTGAAAGATGCGCGGATGCTCTTTATTTACTCTTGACAGTTTTTAAATCTGACTTTATAGTTAGAATTACGGAGGTATATATGTCACTCATCGCTAAAAAAGAGCTATCCGTCCTGCTCTGTGTAGCAGCGCTTGCCCTGCTTTGCCTTGCGGGCTGTGCAAACTCACAATCCGGCGCTGATGATTCCGAAGCCACATCGCTTTCTTTCTCGATCGACGCAGAAACAAGCCGGCAGCTTGGCAACGCAGCAGGGCTGTCAGCATCAGCTTCTGCCCGCAGTGCAGATATAAATGCGCTCACCCTCGACATAGCAATCCACGGCGACTATGAAGCAAGCCAGACGGCAAGCATCACGCCGGGAACAGAAACGCAGATCAGCTTCGACGAAGTTCCCGTAGGTGCCTCCATCTATGCTGAAGCAAGCATATACTATATGCAGAACGGCGTCAAAGTCCCCCTCGGCACTGGACGCTCTCAAAGCATCACTGTACAGGATGGCTCCAACAGCCTTTCCGTTCCGCTGAATATAGGTTCGCCAATTCCCTCCTTTACATTTATGCGTTCAAAGGTTCTATGCTATGTAGGCGGTTACGGAGATGGCAGCGGTATAGTGGGTACAAGCTATGGTTATATACAATTTGAAACAGTAGGTGCTGACGGCGCGCTCCATGGAACAGTCTACCATTATGATTATTACAATGATGGAAGCAAAGCCCACGATACAGCTAATACCAACCCCGTCACGTACAATGGCGGCATAATCAAAGCAAGCGATGGCTTCGAGACGCTTGTATATAAGATTGAAGATAAACTTTATCAAGCTGCTCTAAAGTTTATCAGAACGTCAGGAACTGGACTTGATTCGACTTTCCAACAGAGGATAAGTGAAACTCAAACACAATCAATTGTAATGAGAAGTAATGGAACTTTCACGTTCAAAGAAGGCGAAACAGAAATATTCTCGGGCACATATACCAACACCAATGGTTTTGTTGCCCTGTCAACTGATTCAAATAACGTTATGTATTATGGTTATTATAATGGCTCAATGATGTACCTCGGTACAAAAGATGCTAACAGCGAGCTTCTACAGTACAACTCGCTTCCCGCATACGAGCCACACAACTAGCATTTTACGGAGGAATACGGCGACACCCGCAGTATTCCATCCTTTCTTCGATGCCTCGAATCATCGAGGCAAAAATTTACATCAAACAAAAAACGAGGGCAAGCACCTTGTCCGGACAGGTATGAACGCCCACCTGAACAAGCCGATAGAACCTGATGTCCTCTTCCGCACACTGAATAAGCTGATAGGGAAATAGGAAGCTGTCTCCTACTCCACTTGATAAAACCAAAGACCGTCAAGCCGTCTTCCATCTCTGGATCCCATTACTTCAAGTGCAGGCATATCATCAGGGATAGTGAAATCCAACTCATATGCTCCTGTCTTGGGGTTCTTGGTGAACATTTTCACATTTGATTCATCAATGTACAGAGCGAAAGCGACGAAATCTTTGGACTCTATGCAGAAATGATGCTCAACCCCTTTCTGGAGCTTTCCGCCTTGCGGAGAAATAATCTTGGTGTTTCGGCCATACTGCCGGAACGGAACAAATGTGAACGGAAAACGGGCAACATCGTTTCCAAACCCTGGGTAACCGTCATCGGCCTTGAGGTCAAAGTACAGAACATCGTTATAATAGTCAGCAGGGATGTTCAACAGCTTCAGGATTTTTTCGACAGCTGCATTTCGGATGCCATCAAACTGATCCTCCAGAAAGTAATAACGGTGGCTTTCCTCAAATTTGAAAAAAGCTTTTGTGAATAGCTCTTGTTCCTGCTTAGTAATTTTCCTTGCAGCCAAAAGCTTTTCCACATTAGGGAGCATTTTTTCTTCCATTTCTTCGAAAGAATAATAGTGCTGTCTCAAAGGAACCGCAGGATCTCTGCACGAAATCCTCAGTCTGTAGAGCAAACCGTCAGGAACATCAGCGTCCAAAATCACCCTGCTTCCACTCCTTTCCACCCAGATGGCATTATCCAGATAGGATCCTCCAGTACCTTCCCTTGCATTAACCGATATAAGAATCAGCATGTTAGTTCTAGCGCAGTTTATCTCAAACTTGCGTGGCTCATTCATCAGATTAGTGTACAGGGGAGATTTGTCCCGGACGAAGGAGAATCCTTTCTCAAAGAACACGCCAGGAACATAAGGCTCCTGGACAAACTGCTCCTTGCTGACCAACGGCGTATAATACTGGTACTCATCCTTCTCTGGCAGATGGGAATAAAGAAACTCGCGCGGAGTCCGGTAGAGCCATTCCGTAGAGTAGTGCTTGACAAAATACCCCCAGTCGCAATATCCCGCGTCCCATGTCACATCAACTAGCTGCCAGCGGTTTCCTATCTTCACGGCGTTCCATGCATGGTTCATCTGGCCGTCCACGTTGCCCTCGTAGGCAAAGCCTTTGGACCAGCCGCTTATTCCTACGGCCTCTATCCCTGCAATGCGGCACATCTGGCACATAAGGTTTGTGTATCCTGCACATACAGCTTTCTTCTTCTTCAATACCGTCACATAGTCCTGCTTGGCAGCTTCCTGCCAGTGGTCAGTGAAGATTACGGTATCGTAAGCTATGTTGTTGCAAATCCAGTCATGCAGGACTTTTACTTTTGATGCAGTTCCCGACATACCAGATGTTAGACTTGCCACTACAGACGGAAGAGTTTCTTCCGGTTCCGTAAAAACCTTTTCCATAAGGGGCTTAGGTACAGCATTCACCCGCGCATCCATCGTAGCTGCAAAAATTCGTGGCGCACCTAAGAACAAAAGCACTGTGTACAGCATCACGGAAAATTTTCTTAATTTGTTCATCATGTTCCTCCAGAAATATTATACACTTACTTTTATTTTTTAGAAATATTGACCTACATTTCAAATCCTTGCTATTATAATATCTTTAGCAGATTTTTCTCGCATAATTCGAGTATAAATCAACAGTCTCTCGGTGTCAACTAAATATTTTTACTTATTATTCGTAATATTATTCGTAAGGGAATTTGTCGCAAGAATTCGAAAGCGACTTTGTCGT
>CAKZZK010000298.1 GCA_937885235.1 uncultured Treponema sp. | reverse complement strand
ACTGCATTATTTCTTTTTCTGTCAGCTGAACAAGCGTTTTATTTTGGCTTTTTGCGTACCGCGAAAGCTTCAATAAATTTATATTGCACGACGGAGCATTTTTATACGGATTTGGAGCCTCAAAATAAGAGTTTGGCAAATTTTTATCTTTCAAGAAAGCAGGTTTAGTTCCATTCATAATTATATACCTCCAAAAGTTTTTTCGCATTCTCATCATCAATAAAAAATTGATATTGATGCAGCATTCCCAAGTATTCGGCATTGAATACGTTGATGTAATGTTCCAAAAGCTCCTTGTTCAAGGCGAAGCCATGTAATGCACCCTCATACCCCTATTGAACAGATTTATCGGCAGCAATCGCAAACAGATGCCCGCCAACGCCTGTGTATTTTTGTCTTCCATAATCGTGCTTGTTGTTATGGGGAGCGGTGCAAGCCCAATGCAAATATGCCGCATACGAATTTGCATCATTTTTGACGCCGACAAGGCCTTGGATTTCATTGTTATCTTTTAAGGCAAGCGCATATACTTCAACATCTCTTGGAATTTCATTCCAATTGATATGCCAGCCATTGTCTTGCCGAAATTTCTTTAAATAGGCGCGGCTTTCTATTTTGAATACAACAGTTTCCTTTACTTCGCCTGTCTCGGTATCTTTCAGGCAGGAAACGATTTCATCTATCCAAATATCTATACAACCTTGCTCTACAGGTGTCATTTTATACCTCACCAGACAGTATTATAACATAAAATAGTGGAAATTGCAGATCCAAACGAAAAATTTAAGAAATTGCCCGCTATGAATCTGCGGAAGGACGATTGAAGGCGCGTTTGCGCACCAAAGCTTTGGGAAAAGGGCTTCCTGCCCTGACCCCGGAGACACGAAAAAGGGCACCCCGAAAGCGGGATGCCCTTTTATCATGCTATGCCGTTATGACACGCATTGGAAAATCTTAGTTGAAGTTCCAAGTCCAAGAAACCGGGAACTTGACAGCGTAACCGCCGTCGCCGTTGAGCCAGTACTCGAGGTTGGCAGCAGCGTTGAAGGTGTGCTTGCCGGTGCGGTAGGTCACGGACGGAGTGATGCCGATCATCGGAGCTGCGCCATAATGGCTTAACATACCATTGTACTTCGATTTATCATCTTCTTTTTCTTTTTCCTCGCGAGCATCATTCCACTTTCCGTCACCCCAGTAAAGATAATAGAATGCCAGCTCCTCCATATCGGAGAGAGAACTACCGCCATGCCCCTGCGCAACGCCATCATCATCATATATCGTAGCCTCAGGATCATACGCACCAGAGTGACCAAAGCTAGCAGAATGCTTAATATCCATAGCGGTGTACACACGCAAACCGACATTGAACTTGTTGGGGAGAAGATCATAGCCGACCTTCACGCCAGCATACAAATCATAGATAGAGTAGCTGCCGAGCACGGGAAGGTTGAACAAAGCCTCAACGCTAGCTGTCAAATCACCGAATGCAACACCACCAGCGGCATTGATTTTATGCTTACCGTGGATCTTCACGAGACCGTCCCAGTCATCAACAGTAACCGCACTTTCACCGTATGTATAGCCCAAGTTAGCAAAAATATTGCCAAGGTTAGCATTCACATAGAGACCGTAGCCACGGCTCTGACGGTGCACCAAATCAGTAATCGTACCGCCCACAGTAATGAAATCAGCAAGTGTATAATCAGCACCGAGATTCAGGCGGAACCAATAGCTTGAGAACACATTGGTATCATAACCGCCATTACCACTCGCACGCGCAGGATCCTCCTCATGATCATAATCTTCACGTTCAGCATCAAGGAAGTTAGGAGTACCTGTCATACTCCATCCCATAGGAACAGAGACAGAAAGCCTAAGGCCGTCAATGGGTTTCACGATGAGCGCGATACCGTCGCTACCAAGGTTACCGCCAGCCATGTGCTCATCAGCACCAGGGAGGTAAGAACCGGGAGTCCAGACATCGGTATTCCACCACATATCCACAATATCAAACGGCGTAAAACGTACGCCCCAATCCAAATCAGTCCAAGCGAAAGAAAGATCATCAGCATTCAGACCACGGTGGGTATTTGCCTCGCCATATGCTCCGTCTTCCTCATAACCGAAGCCAATGAACTCACCATTGAAGAAATTCTGATTGTTATCGCGAAGCTGGAATTTCGGGGCAAGTTCAAACCAGAACTTTTCGGAGTTATAGCCGACACCGACCTTTTCGCCAATACCGCCGAACTCGCTCATCCAGTTCTCTTTTACAACTTTGCCATCATTAGCAGGGCTTCCTTCATGATGCCGATCAGTATCAGATCCGCCATCTTTTGCTTCTGATCTCATGTTGCCAATCACTTTCACGACATCGGAGGATACCTCGTTATAGAAGTAAAACCCCTGTGGCAAGTTGTAGTCGTCAGTACCCTGGGCAAAGGCGCTGGCGGCGGCGGCAATGAGGGCCGCGCTGGCAGCGGCGGCGAACTTCGCAGTAATTTTCATAAAAAACTCCTTTTCCGGCCCCTTCGGCCGGCAATTCATTTGATTTACGGGTAGAATGGGAGCGGCGGGGGGGGATGTGGTCCCTTGCGCGGGGGCTTAAAATAGGCTGATAAGAGGAGGGCGCCTGCGGAACAGCAGCCCCGCCGTGCCCCTGACGGCAATACCGGCAATGATTGCCGTCCAGTCTATCTACAGAAAATTTAAATTAGACCTGTTTGGAAATCGCAGGTTTCAGAACAACCTACCTTGAACTCGGTACCTGAAAGAGTACATCAGGACCGTAACTCCCTTGCGACCGTGACAATCTCGCCCTTTTTCTCCCTGCGCTGGATTTTCATCCCTGAGGATGCCTCCCTGTAACACCCCTGATTGAGGATGCATTCGCAGAGCGTAAACGGTAGTCTGATGATGCTTTTCCTCTTCCTGATTAAGTCTTTTTACAAGCTCCGGTACAACCTTACTTATTCATATTCTCATGCACCGGTTCAGAGACTCGGGCTTCACAAGGGCTATCAGGCTCAGAAGCTACCAGTAACAGGGGATTCTTTTTCAAGAAAACTGCGGACATGTTCTGTAGTTGCCCATTCGTGAATCCGTTTTACATTCTGCAGGCCGCAAAGGCTTCCTGATAGTATAATTACTACTGCATCTTTTACAGCGCAGAAATATTCGTCATGAACGATCTTTGTTTCAAATCCTTCGAATGATTCTGTTAATTCTTCGTGCGGGAACGGCGCTCCCACGGGAAAATAAAAAAGCCTGCAGTGTTCGCCTTGCGGCGACCAATGCGGACTCTTTTATTTTCCAGTTCCGCGCCTTCACGCTAACGTATTGTCATTTCTGAGAATTTTGTATACCATACGCAGTAAGGGGACGCATTGCGGATTGTAGCGGCTTGCCTCCGAATTCATCACGATGAAGGAGGCCCTCTATATTGCACTCAGGGCAGATTTTGATGAAACCGTCGTCTTATAAATTCTGATGATATTAAGCGCAAACTTGTGGAGCATATTCATGTTCTGCTTGGCATTCCTGCTTTGGATTCTGCAGCTATCCTCCCTGAAATGTACGTCAAGCAGCCAGTGCATGCTCTCGACCGGCACCACTCCGTCCTTGCATGGAGGAGAAGCTTCCGTGCGGTCAGCTTCCTGCTCGATCAGATTGGGCTGATTGTCCTTGTGCCGTCACCATCTTCTTGAAAATTTCCCGTCGGCTATCTTCCCCACGGACTGCATCAAGACTTGCGCAATC
>CAKZZK010000297.1 GCA_937885235.1 uncultured Treponema sp. | reverse complement strand
AAAAGCGCGAGATAAAGAAAGAAGAGACAGGCGGCAGGTAAATGACAAGACCAAGCGTAAGCGCCATTACCGGAGAGTACAAAATCAGAAACTGTTTGTATAGCACCCCTTCCCCAACTAAAAGCATGGCGGTCAAGACGGAGCTTAGGTTTTCAAGCGAAAGGCTGCTCACAAGCCGCTGGAAAAGCGTTGCTGTAAGCATGGAAATATTCATTGCCAAAATCAGGATGATGCCGTATGCAAACCTGCCGGGCGCGGGAACCAGCAGGGCAAGCGAAGCCGCCAAATAAGCAGCCAGAATATGCTTTTTCATTTTCTTAGTCCTTTTCAAAAATAGCGGGAATCCTTTTCCCCCAGTATGCTATCTGCGTGTAGCGGGCATTTGCTTCCACGATGCCCGCTACACGGCCGTTCAGCGTGGCAAAACCTATGAATGTGGCGGTCTTTTGCCCCTCCTCATACAGATACACGGCAGGCACGGGACCAAAAAGCGTGGGGATGCGGATGATGACCGCGTGTCTGCCTGCGGGCTGCTGTCCGTCATCCTCTATGAGGGGGAATGCGGCAAGGCTCACCGCAAAGGGGCTGTTCACCGCTTCTAGCTGCCCGAGGGAGAAATTTATTTCTACATCAGAGCGCCCTAAGACCTCTGCCACCTGTCCCCGCAAGCCATAAGCCCAAGACTCGCGTCCGGCAAGCGTGGCGAGCATGAGGATGAAGAAAACAAGGAAAAGCATGCCCACAAAGATGCCGTACTGGATGAGCTGCTTTTTGTATTTTGCGTCAAAGACGAATTTGCCCTCGTCTTCAAGCTCAATGGCTTCAAGATTGTCACTCATGATTTTCTTCCTCGTATATCATCTTAAGCCGCGGCAAGAGGTTTTTGCGTACTTTCTGCTTTACTTGGTATTGCTCCAGAACCTGCAGCAAAAGGCTCACCAAATTCATCACCAACACCATAAAAATATAGCCATTGGGAGAAGTGCCGTAGCCTATGATGAAAAATGCGGCAATACCGGCAAGAAAGCCATAGAGCAGCTTGCCCCACTGCGTCTGCGGCGAAGTGCCGTACCACTGCAAGATGAACAGCGTCCCAAAAAGCGTGCCGCTCGTAAGAACCGCAAGCAGGATATCCCCATTCAAGGCTGTGGCAAAGAAAAACGATGAGGGCAGAAAGCGGACAAGCAGCGCATAGGTGAGCAAGAATATGGCGGGAATCAGTATGTCCACCATCTCAAAGGCAAAAAGCACAAGCGAGGTGATGATGGTAAGCATATTGAAACGGAATGCCGGAATAACCGAGCCTGAATCCCAGAACAAGGACACATAGCCCTCAGGAATCCTCATGCCGAAGAATTTAAAGACAGTATTGTTCAAAAAGTTCGTCACAGCCTCGTCTTTGGGGTGCAGGGGGAATATGCCCCGCTGGATCATGGAGAGGGATGCGTTTTTTGCCTGCAAGTCTCCCCCCGTAATCTGAAAGGCGGGAAAGACAGATGTATTCAGGATATAGCACAGCGCTACCGTGATGGCGACAGGATTTACCCATGACGAAGAAAAGCCGCCAAACGCATATTTTGTGAACAGCATTGAAAATAGCGCGATCAGAAACACGCCCATAGGCGGATAGGTGACCGGCAAAAGGAGTCCAATCATCACCCCCTGTATAAACGAGAGCAGCCAAGAGAAGCTGAAGGTGCGTCTGAAAAGGCAGTAAATTCCTTCCGCCGCAAGACAGGCAAGCACGGAGGCAAGGATGACGGCAAAGGCGCTGTAGGTCTTGCTTATGCAGAGCATGACAATCTGGGAAATGAGGAAAAAACAGATGCAGATGCTCGTCGTCTGCACTGATGGAGTGCTGTAGACGAAGGGCCGCAGCGATATGGTACAGCTTGTGCTTTTCATACGTCCTTCTTCTCCTTGTAAAGCGATATTATCTGGCTGAGAGGTATGCGCGAGGGGCAGACACTGTTGCAGACGCCGCATTGGGAGCAAAGCGCAACCGTCTGCGCGAGTTCCTTTTCAATGGGCCTGTTATACAGCATGGTATAGGAGAGCAGGTCGGGAAAGAGCTGTTCAGGACAGACATTCCGGCATTTTCCGCACTGTATGCAGGGAGCAAAGGTCTGGTTGCAGAGCTGGGTGGCAGGGACAAACATAAGCGATTTTACCCTTCTGGTGATAGGCGTAGACAGGTCCGCAACCGCCATGCCATTTATCATGCCGTTTATTATTATTTTGGCAGGCTTTGTCTTAAAGCCGCCGCACTGCCGCGCCAAGTCCTGCAGCGTCGTACCGATTTTCACCCTGAACATCGCTGCCGCCCGCAGACAGCCTCCCGTCACATGAACAAAGCGTTCCATCACCGGTTTGTTGAAAACCACTGCCTCATAGACGGCGAAAAGCGTTTCCGTGTCCACAAATATGCAGTTCGTGCTGATGTCGCTGAAAAAATCCGTATGGGCATTTTTTACCGCCTTGCGGACCGCAGGAATTATATTCTGCGTGAATCCCGCGGGGTATTTGCGGCTGTCAATTTCCACAGGGAGCACGGCAAAGTCCTGCACCAGTTCGTTGTCTATGGTGATGCCGCTCTTCTTGGGAAGCAAAAAGACAATGCCCTGAGCCTTCATAGCCTTCGCTACGATCGCCGCCCCCTCTGTCACTTCCTGCGTGTATGTCTTTGCGATGAAAGCATCGGTGAGCCTGCTCGGGTCTTCGTCAAACATCCGCACGACAAGGTAACGCCCCTGCTTGATTTTGCAGGACAAAATCTGCTGTACGAGGGATGTTTCCTTGAAAAAGGTATTTGTCACGCCCTTCGCGAGGAGCTGCTTTAAGATATCGTCTTCCTTCAAAGCCTGCCAGTCGCTCGGAGCAAGCTTTTTTCCCAGATAGGAGAAAGCGCCCTTAACCGAAATCTTCACCGCCTGCGCCAGCCGTCCATCAGGCAGACGGCACTGTATCAGATCGGACACTTCGCCGGGGAACGGAGCATTGATGGCAGAGACAACGGAGTCGAGGGTGTTTTTTATGGGAACCGCTAAGACCTGTCCCTCCTCTATCGTATCTCCCTTCGATACAACACAGCGATATTTCTTTTTGGAAATCTGATTGACTGGCACCACCGCGCTCCGCGGCAGAAAGGCATTCACTGCCTCTGGGAAACTTTTTTCTTCTGTCCTTACCAAACTGCTAATAGTTTTCATGTTTTAACTCGTCCAAAGAAAGCATAGCATACACAAAGCAGAAGGGGGACACCCAGAGCCACAAGCAAGAGGATAAGGCTGATGCTGTCATCGCCGCCTGCAATGTCCCTGACGGGCTCGGCATACGCGACGCGCATATTCCAATCTTGCTCTTTTAGAAACTTTTCTATGGCAGGGTAATCCATTCCGTCTATATATGCTGCCAGCTGCTTTCTAAAATCATCGTTATAAGTATATACGGTATTTGTAACTTCATCAATAAGGTTGCCGTTTTCTCTGTAGCTCTTTATGCTCACCTGATCCCCCTCCTTTACGGACTGCGGGATGTCATCATGCAGGCTGCGATACGGAAATGTGAGCGTAAACCACGCCCAGACAAAATAATCATCCAAGGAAGGCAACGGTGCCTCTTTAGCTGTGTATGAAACAGGAGTGGGAATTTCTATAGCCAGCGCTGATGCTCTGGGCAAAAAATCGATGGGACGAAAAAACAATTTTAAAGAAAGCAATGCCAACAGGGGCAGCAGAAGGAGAAGCAGGTAGCGCATATTCTGCTTTTGTGCAATCGGCACCTGCTCCGCGCTGAAAATCAGCATATAAGGGAATGAGCCGCTGTTTGCCTTCCTGCGGTCGCTGCTGCGGAGCCACAATATGCTTGTCATGCTCGCTATGACGGTAAGGATGCAGAGCAAGCCGCACAGCAGGGACTGCCCTGTGGCAACGGTAAGAGCCGCCACGGTAAGCGCAATAATATAGAAGTTTTTGAACACCTGAAGCAGATCATGCTTTCGCAGCCACAGGCGGTTTGAGAGGAAAATTGCAAACAGCAAGAGGCAGACTGCCGCCGCAGTGGTGTAAAACGGCTGCGATACGCAGAGCAGAACGGGGAAAATGCCCGGTAACAGGAAATAGCGTCTTTTTGCCGCCATAATAAACAAAAAAAGAAAAACAG
Organism: uncultured Treponema sp.; assembly: GCA_937885235.1. Taxonomy (GTDB): domain Bacteria; phylum Spirochaetota; class Spirochaetia; order Treponematales; family Treponemataceae; genus Treponema_D. Next base: position 4,905 of record CAKZZK010000297.1, on the reverse strand, counting down.
CGGCACAGATTGCCAGTATATTGTAGGGAAAACGAACACGTGCGTCTATTCCGGCGCGGCACTGTCTTTCCCTAGTGAGCATTCTGAACGCATCTTCCAGCTGGGAGCTATATTGCTCATATATATAGAAGAGATTGAACGATTCGCTTTTGTCTGTAAAATAGCCGAGCCTTTCTTCCAGATATGCGCTTTCCTCAATCTGGAACTGCGGATAGATAAACTTGGAGCTCAGCGGAATACGCTGTGAGGACAGGGAAATCACCTCCTCGCAGCCATTTTTTTCAAGGCAGGCAAGGACATCCGCCTCTTCCACAGATTTTTCTACGTATAGCACTCTGTAGTCATCCCAAATTCTCAAAGAGGTGGCAGTGCGAAAATAAAACAGGGAAAAAAGGCAGGCAGACAGCACAGCTAAGGCAAAAAAGTGTTTGATAAAGACCATTACTTGAGCACGCAGAACGCAAGGCCTATGAAAAATCCCAACAAACAGCCAATGGCTACCTCTGCCGGTGTGTGCCCCTGCACTTCCTTGATGGGCTTGAATTCAATAAGTCCTCGCGCGGCAAGCGCCTTTCCCAGACCATTCAGCACTCTTGCCTGTATGCCGTTTGCCCTGCGCACCCCTACCGCGTCGCGGATTGTCACCAAAAAAAAACCGAGTGACAGAATAAACACATCGCTGTCCACGCCAGAACGATAGCCGATATTAGTACAGAGCGTGGAAACAAGCGCGGAATGGCTTGAAGGCATACTTCCAGTGCGCCAGAGCATCAGCTCAAACAATTCAGAAACGCTGTGAACTTTGCCGGAAAAAAGTTTGATGAGTGTCTTGATGAGCTGTGCGCAGAGCCAACTGAAAATGCAGGAAAGAAAAACAGGGTTAGAGAAAAATAAATGTAATTGTTCCCGCGCACTCATCATAAACTTTATTTTACGCTATTCTAAAGTTTTGTCTAGTAGAAAACTGTCCTTTTTTGTACTATTCTCCATGCATGGACTTCACAGAGTTTAGGGCAGGAAGCAACGATGAAGGACGCAGGCTGGACAGGATTATAAAGCACATATTGAAAGACAATCCTCAGGCAAATGTCTATGCGGCACTGCGAAAGAAGCTCATCAAGGTAAACGGCGGCAAGGCCTCCGCTGACACCCGCATAGTAAACGGAGACATCATCTCTGTCGCTGCCTTCCTTGTCCCTCAAAGCAGTCCTCACCACACACAGGAAGCTGCATTTAAGACGCTCTTCAAAAATGAAAACCTGTGGCTCATCGACAAGCCCTATGGCATTCCCGTTCAGCCGGAAAAAGGCGGCTTGCAGGACATCGCCACGCTCATTGCCGCTTCTGCCCCGCCATCTTCGTCCATTGCGTTCCGCCCTGCACCCTTGCACAGGCTTGACAAGTATACCACAGGCGTGCTTGCCATCTCGCAAAGCTTAAGCGGGGCAATGTGGTTTTCAAAGGCGTTGCAAGAACACAGCATTGGCAAGACCTATTTCGGCATTGCCGAGGGAACTATCTCGCAGGAAGAGCTGTGGAAAGATGAAGTTGCGGGAAAGCACGCTGAAACATATGCCGTTCCGCTGAGCACTGGACACTATCACGGGAGGACATACACTTATACACGCTTTTCAATAGCCACGGGACGGAAGCACCAGATCCGCGAGCAGACGGCAATGCACGGACACCCCCTGCTTGGCGACAGAAGCTACGGCAGCGACTGCCCTCTGCCAAATTCCCGCGCTTACTTTCTCCACGCGGCGGCGCTTGCCGTTCCCGCAGATAATCCCGCAGGCATTCCGCCGCTCATTCAGGCACCGCTGCCAGAGGAATTTGCCGCTTTTATCTCTTCGTCTTTGCATTAAAACAAAAGCAGCTGATTTTCCTTGTAGCTTTCCTGCTCCGCTTCATGCAGCACATCACCGGCCTGGGGCTGTCCAATCAGCAACGGAGAGTCTGCATCGTGGCAGGCAAAATTCTGCCTGACGAGCGAGGCGTTGTAGTTTGCGTAGCAGTAACGGCACAGATGCGGGCAGGAGTTATATGCCCCAATATCGTGCATGGCAAGGCAAGAGCAGTGTTCGCGTAGCCTTTGAATGGGAAGCTGTTTGCGGAGCGGCTGCCCCGAAGCCCGTTCCACGATTTTGCGGGAAACACAGCAGCCCTTCTTCACGCCAGTATTTTCAAGCCCCTCTTTTTCGGCACAGGACTCAAGGCTGATGCCTGCTTCCCTGCCAATGCGGGCGAGGGACTCTGCCAAAAAGCGCCTGTCTTCCATGCGGACTTCCCGTATGCCGGAAAAGTTTTTCTTTGTCTTCTCATAGAGGTCTACAAAGCTGATGATACAGCGCTCGGTAGCACCACGCAATTTTTCCGCCATGCTCCTGAACGCACGGATATGGGCAGCTACGGTGTATGTGCTGTCAACAAAGATGGGGTCATAGCGCCAAGCCACTTGCTCCTGTCCGATTTTAGCGGCAAGTTCCCTTACAGCTTCCATAACCCTCTCCTTTTGGGGGACGAAGGGCTCTATTTCTTTTCCATAGGGAGTGATCGTCACGAAAAAATAGAGCGGAAAGCCTTTGAGTTCTCCGAGCAGGGGGATGAGGGGCATGGGATTTTTTGTGCAGAAGACAAGGCAGTCCACCACATCAGGATCTAGACGGTAGCGCGTTACCTGCTGCCCAAAATACGGATTTCGCACATCTACAAAGCCCGCATGTATCCTGTTTATGAGCCAGTCCGCATAAAACGCAGGAATGTCCGTCCTGCCACTCGCAAAAAGTATCATCTGTTGTGTCCTTGTCCGCCACTGCCTGTTTTTTTGCCAAAATCTTTGTTTAGCTCTTGACAGAGCCATCTGCTTTATGCTATTATCAAAACATCAACGGTGGCATAGTCCAGTCGGTAGAACAACGGACTCATATTCCGTATGTCAGTGGTTCGATCCCACTTGCCACTAGCTAAAGGCTTCTCGATTTCACTATCGGGGAGCCTTTTTCTTTTAGTACTGAGCATCAGAGCGGGCTCTATGCCCACCCTTGCCCGTACCATCACTCTACATTCTTTGCCTGCTCACGGATATTTTCCAACGCGTCTTTAGCATTTACCACCATCGCGCCTACTTCGGTGAACTGATTTTTACTGCCGATGGTGTTTATCTCGCGGTTCGCTTCCTGACAGAAAAAATCAATGCGCTTGCCCGGCACTGGATTATCCGTGCACTCCTTATGGAGCGCAGCAAGATGGCTTTGCAGGCGGATGACCTCTTCATTTATCGTATAGCGGATGAGCAGGGAAGCTGTTTCTTCGAGGATTTTGTTTTCATCAACATGGTCTCCGAGCAGCTCGTTGAACTTCTGCGTGATGTTCTCTTTAAAGCGAATTTCCATACGGGGCTGCCATTCTTTAAAAAAAGCCGCACAGGTATCGAGTATTTCAAGTTTAGCAAGCAGGTCTCTCTTTAAATTCTCCCCCTCGCGCGCCCTGTCCTCCAAAAACTGCGAGAAGACATTGGAAAAGACTGGTTCTATCTTACTCCAATATGCCTCCGCATCATACTCGTGGCTGATATTGAGCACCCCTTCCTGCTGTATGATGAGGCTTAGCGGAATGTCGTCAGCATTCTTGCCGAGAGCCTGCGCTATCGTGCTTATAGCGTCGCGGTACAGCAAGGCGACGGCGGGATCGGCGGCTATCTTTGCGGTGGAGTTCATCTCCCTCACACGGATGCCGACATCTACCTTGCCGCGCACAATCTTTTCGCTCAAAAGCTTGCGGATCCGGCTTTCAAGCGGATTTAAAAAGGACGGCATATTTATGCTTATATCCAGAAAGCGGGAATTGACAGAGCGCATTTCCACACAAATCTGAGTGTTATCTATCATGGCTTCCCTGTAGCCATAGCCAGTCATGCTGTTCATTGCAATCTCCTTAAAGCTCCTTGGCAGGCGTGAGCAAATCGAGAAGCTTTCTGCCAACCTTCCAGTTGTCTCCCGCCCCCATCGTCACGAAAAGCACATTCTCACCGCCTTCCATCTCCTGCAAGAGGCGGTAGGCAGTGCGGGCGGCATCGTCAAATTCTGCGCAGTAGTGTACGTGCTTATGGTACCTGCAGGCATGCTCTGCAAGCGTTTCTCCAGTGACTTTTGCGGCACTGGCATCCTCGCGGGCACTGCCGTAAATCTTGTTGATGATAACTTCATCCGCGCTGTCAAAACTTGAAGCGAAGTCTTCCAGCAACGCGGCAGTGCGCGTATACGTGTGGCTCATAAAATCCAGGATAATCCTGTAGCCACGGTAAAATGCCCTATAGCCGCCGAGCGTCGTCTTGATGGCAGTGGGATGGTGGCCGTAGTCGTCTATGAAAATCACTTCCCGCCCTGAAGCCAAGCGAGCACGCCCCACGATTTCGGAACGGCGCCTGCCCCCCGTAAATGCAAGGAGACCGGATTTTATCCTGTCCGCGTAGTCGGCGACAGTCCTGCCGTCCGCTTTGAGCAACTCGACACACAAAGCTATGGCGGCAGCGGCGTTGCGCACATTGTGCTCGCCGGGAACCACTATGGCGCAATCCCCAATGGCAGGAACAACAAAGCATTGCCTGCCCTGCTCCACCCTGCCAAATTCCAGATGGTAGCAGCCATCAGCTTTTATGCCATAGGGGACAATCTCAATATCCCCCCGCCGCTGCCTTGCAAGCAGGGCACATTCACTTGCCCCCTCGTCATCGGCACAGTAGATAAGCTGCCCTCCCTGAGGCAAAAGGCAAACATAGTCAACAAAAGCATCGCGAATGTCCTCATAGGTGGGATAGAAGTCTTGATGGTCGCTCTCCACAGAGGTGAGGATTATCTTCTGGGGATGAAACGCAAGGAAATGCCTCTGATACTCGCAGGTTTCGGC
>CAKZZK010000296.1 GCA_937885235.1 uncultured Treponema sp. | reverse complement strand
GTATGGAGCAAAGGTGCAGGCAGTCACATCCGGCAGCCGCACGCTCAAAGACGCGGTAAACGAAGCTATGCGTGACTGGGCGGCACATCCAGATACCACGCATTACGTGCTCGGCAGCGCGCTTGGTCCCGCCCCTTTTCCGGATATCGTGCGCGAGTTCCAATCCGTCATAGGCAGGGAAGTCAAACGGCAGTGCGAGGAGCGGGGAATAAAGATAGGCGCTATGGTTGCCTGTGTAGGGGGCGGTTCAAATTCAATCGGCTTTTTCAGCCCCTTCATCGACCAGAAGGAGCCGCGGCTCATCGGCGCTGAGGCAGGAGGCATCGGTCCCGGCGTGGGCGAAAACGCAAGCCGCATGACAGGCAATGCAAGCCGCGAGGGAATCGTACAAGGCTACAAGAGCCGCTTCCTGCTTGACGAAGACGGACAGTCCCTCCCTACCCGTTCCATCTCTGCCGGACTTGACTATATGGGCATCGGTCCGCAGCTGGCTGCCCTTGGCGCAAGCGGGCGTGTGGAATTTACGGCAATCCGCGACAAGGAGGCTCTGGAGGCGGTGAGCTTTTTTGCCCGCAACGAAGGTATCCTCTTTGCGCTGGAAAGCGCCCACGCGGGAGCCGCAGCAATGAAGATAGCAAAGGACTTGCCCAAGGACCAAGCAGTCATCATCAATATGAGCGGGCGCGGCGACAAAGATGTGTTCATCACCAGTCCCGTCTTCCGTCCCAAGGAATGGCTTCAGTTCCTGCATGCGGAAATAGAAAGGCTGGAAAATTCACAGGACATTCACGATGCCGCCGGCATGGGCAAGGAGTAAGACTATGGCAAAAATACAGTTGATGAGCCACCTCGTGGCAGGCTATCCCACTGACGAGCTTGCGCTTGTCGCCGCCCGCGCAATGGTGGCGGGAGGAGCTTCCATTTTAGAAGTGCAGCTGCCTTTCAGCGATCCGAGCGCAGACGGTCCCGCCATACAGAGCGCATGTACTGAGGTGCTTTCGCGTCAGTACCGTACAGCAGACGGACTTGCTTTTATTTCCCAGCTGCACAAGGAATTCCCCGTTATACCGATTTACCTGATGAGCTACGGCTCCCTTGTCTACACGCCGGGAGTCGCCGCTTTCTGCAAGCTGGCTGCAAACGCCGGTGTAAAGGGCTTGATAATTCCCGACCTTCCCTTTGACCATGACGAGGGGCTTACCGAAGCATGTAAAGAAAACGGCATGGAAAACATTCCCGTGGCGGCACCGAGCATGTCAGCGGAAAGGCTTTCCAAACTCGCAAAGGCAGGATTTGCCCACATATATGCAGCACTCCGCGCAGGCATCACCGGCAGCAAGACACAGATTGACGAAAGGACTATAGCCTTTTTGAATGCCGTCGCGGCGGGAGGCAGCAAGGTTTACGGCGGTTTCGGCATCACCACGGGCGAGCAGGCACAGGCGCTTGCATCCTCGGTGGAAGCCATCGTAGCAGGCAGCGTCTTTGTGCGCCTCATCGCAGAACACAGGGACAGCCCGGAAAAGCTCGCTGCCGCCATCACCGCCAAGGCACGGGAGCTTTCAGGGCTATGACTTCCTTGCACCCGGTTTCCAATTGACAAGATCTGTCATATTCCCCTACAATAAGCTTGTAAGGAGGATACCCCATGCAAATGGTGACACTGGGTGCAAGTGGCATACGCACCTGCAAGAACGCTTTCGGTTGCCTGCCGATACAGCGCGACAGCAAAGACGTGGCTGTCAGGCTGCTGCGCAAGGCCTATAAAGCGGGAATCAGCTTTTTTGACACAGCGCGAGCGTATTCGGACAGCGAGGAAAAGACGGGAGCCGCCCTTCACGATGTCCGAAGCAAGGTTTTCATCGCAAGCAAGACCATGGCAAAGACAGCCGAAGGCTTTTGGCGCGATCTGGAAGCAAGCCTGTCCGCATTGCAGAGCACCTATATCGACATTTACCAGTTTCACAATCCCGCGTTCTGTCCCAAACCTCAAGATGGCACGGGGCTGTATGAAGCCATGCAGGAAGCAAAACGGCTTGGAAAAATCCGTCACATAGGACTCACAAACCACCGCCTCGATGTCGCCATGGAAGCCGCGCAGAGCGGACTATACGAGACAATCCAGTTCCCCTTCTGCTATCTGGCGACGGAAAAGGATATCGCACTCGTCGAAGAATGCCGGAAGCGCAACATCGGCTTCATCGCGATGAAAGCCCTCTCCGGCGGACTGATTACAAATTCGGCAGCCGCTTATGCCTTCGAGGCTCAGTATGACAACGTGCTGCCGATATGGGGCGTCCAGCGGGAAAGCGAGCTGGATGAATTCCTGTCGTATCAAGACAATCCTCCCGCAATGACGGAAGAAATCAAGGAAATCATCAGCAAAGACAGGAAAGAGCTCTGCGGCAGCTTCTGCCGTGGCTGCGGTTACTGTATGCCCTGCCCGCAGCACATAGAAATCAACAACTGTGCGCGCATGTCCCTGCTCCTCCGCCGTGCGCCGAGCGCGGGCTGGCTTTCGCCGGAATGGCAGCAGAAAATGGAGCGCATCACATCATGCGTCCACTGCAATGCCTGCAAGTCGCGCTGCCCCTACGGGCTTGACACACCGACGCTGCTCAGGCAGAACTATGACGACTATGTGGAAGTGCTCGCCGGACGCAGGAGCGTAAGCTAAACAAAAACAACAATAGATAGTGTAAGGAGAATACCAATACCATGGAAGCAGCGGAAGTATTTTTTACTGATTTCAGGACAAACAAAGACGGCGGACTGCCGGAAAAACTCAAAAAGCTGTGCCGCAAGGCAGGCATTGGCAGCATCGACATGAACGGCAAATTTGCCGCCATCAAAATGCACTTTGGCGAAGACGGAAACCTCTCTTTCTTAAGGCCGGAATACGCGCGGGCTGTGGCAGACCTTGTGCGCGAGGCGGGAGGCAAGCCCTTCCTCACAGACTGCAACACCCTTTACCCCAGGAGCCGCAAGAACGCTATCGACCACCTTGACGTGGCGGCACGGCACGGCTTTTTGCCCATCACCACTGGCTGCCAAGTCATCATAGGCGACGGGCTTAAAGGCAATGATGAAGTGGACGTGCCAGTGCGCAATGGCGAGTTTTGCAAGGTAGCGCACATCGGGCGTGCCATTATGGACGCGGACGTGTTCATCAGCCTCTCGCATTTCAAGGGACATGAAGAAGTTGGCTTCGGCGGGGCAATCAAGAATATCGGCATGGGCTGCGGCAGCCGCGCGGGCAAGATGGACCAGCACAATTCCGGCAAGCCCATGGTAAACGCCGATGACTGCCGGAACTGCAAGCTCTGCGCCAAAGAGTGCGGCTCAGATGCCATCAGCTACGGGTCGGGGAAAGCTTTCATCGATCAGGATTTATGTAAGGGCTGCGGCAGGTGCATTGCCGCCTGTAATTTTGACGCTATCTACAATCCAAATGCGAGCGCAAACGAGGATTTGGACTGCAAGATGGCGGAATATGCTCAGGCAGTATGCGATGGACGCCCCTGTTTTCACATCAGCCTGATTGTAGACGTGAGCCCATGGTGCGACTGCCATGCATACAACGATGCCCCTTTAATTCCGAACATCGGCATGGCGGCAAGCTTTGACCCCGTCGCACTCGACCAAGCGTGCTGCGACCTCTGCCTGAAAGCCACCCGCTTTGCCGACACGCAGATTGGCGACCGGATAAAGAAGGGCTACCAGCCGACGAAGGACCTCTGGCGGGACTCCACCCCTGCTTCCGTCTGGGACATGACGTTCATCCATGCCGAAAAAATCGGCTTGGGCACGCGGCAATATGTGCTTAAGACGCTGTAGCTAGGCGTAAAAGCTGTATTTCTTGCACCAGGCAGCATAATCCTCTTCGGTAACGCAGTCTTCGTACTCGAAGATTGCGTTTTCAACGTCTTGGGTGTCGCCGCCCTGCTGCATGATTTCATAAAAAGCCTGTAAGCGTTCGTATAATTCTTCTGCTTCTTCCATAGTGTCCCTATTTTACACAGAGAGGCTTTTCTATGCAAGGGTATCACGCAAAATTCACTTTTGGTAACTTTTACGAAGCCTGTTTGTTTTATCAAGAGAAAAGCCCCTCCCTGTCGATAATTAAAGACGGAGGGAGTAACTACGAAAGGAGTTCTGAATGAAAGTACGTATCAAGCGGATTGCAATGACATGCCTCGCGGCACTGTTTCTCGCCCTCCCCCTCTGTGCAGGCGATGACGGAGAAGCCGAAAGCACTACCTCAAACAAAGGTAAGATGAAGGAAGGCGCAAGCCAGTTTTTCAACGGACTTAAGGGCTCTGCCCATGATGCGGGGGACAGCGCCAAAAAGAAGATGAATGCCATGAAGACCCCCGCCTACGTGGGAGAATGGACATTTGAAAACGGTAAGTACCGCACTGTCTTTATCCTTGACGATGACGGCACCATGACTGTCGAACAGGACAAGCCTCTGGGCAGCAGTAAATGGGCGGGTACCTACGACGTTGAAAAGAAAGTCATCAGCTTTGAAATCCTGCGGGAAAACGGAAAGCGCGTGAAAAAAAGCTGGCAGCTCAGCTTCGATGCCAAGAAAGGCGAGTATATCATCATTTGGTCTGATGATATACCCGATGACAGCTACGGCTATGATTTCAGCAGAAAGACGCTTTTCCTCTATTCCGAAACAGAGGCAGAAGAAGCAGAATAAACGGCTGAAACGCTAGTCTGATGCCGCAGCCCCCGGCAGCCCAATGTCTTTGCGGTAAAACATTCCATTAAAGTGGATGCAGTCGAGGGCTTCGTATGCTTTTTTACGGGCTTCGTCAAAACTTTTGCCAAACGCCGAGCAGGCAAGAACCCGCCCGCCGTTTGTGATAAGCCCGGTCACTTCTTTTTCCCTGCTTCTGTCTGCCCTCCGGTCTTCAATGGCACCAGCCACAAAGAGCTTCGCACCGCTCTTTTCAAACTGCTCTTTATGCACCACTATGGGGAAACCCTTTTTATACTCGCCGGGATACCCCCCGCTCACAGCGACAGGCGCGACCACATAGCCCTTCTTCCATGCGACGGGGAAAGAAGAAAGCGTGCCCGTAACGATTGCCTCGCACAGCGCGGCAAAGTCAAAATCCATGAGGGGAAGCACAGCCTGCGTCTCAGGGTCGCCGAGCCGCACATTGTATTCAAGGCATTTCGGTCCCTCCGCGGTGAGCATGAGGCCAAAGAAGATAAAGCCACGGTAATCATAGCCCTCCGCTATCATGCCTCGCAGCGTGGGCTTTAAAATCCGTTCCTCAAACTGCTTCCAGACAGCGGGCGTCACGTCATCCACAGGAGCAATGGCACCCATGCCGCCCGTGTTAGGCCCCTGTGCGCCATCTCCCAGCCGCTTGTGGTCACGCGCGCTCTCAAAGGGAACTATGCAAGCCTTGCCCTCTTTGGCATAGTCCGCAGTGACGCTTACCGCCGCGAGTATGGAAACCTCGTCGCCACGAAGGTACTCTTCTATCACCAGCTTCCTGCCCGCACTGCCGACTTTGTTTCCTTCCATGAGCTCGGTGACGGCATTCTTTGCTTCTTCAAGAGTCTTCGCTACGACAACACCCTTGCCCGCCGCAAGCCCGTCCGCCTTGATGACGATGGGTGCCCCCTGAGATTCCACATAGGCGAGCGCTTCTTTTTCATCGGTAAAGGTCCTGCTCTTTGCGCACGCCACACCGTATTTATTCATGAACTCTTTCGCAAGGTCTTTGCTCGCTTCAAGCTGAGCCGCAGCTTTTGTGGGTCCCACCACGGGAATCCCTGCCGCCCAGAAAGAATCCGCAAGCCCTTCGGCGAGAGGATTTTCCGGACCAATGACGGCAAGCGCGCAGCCTTCCCTCTTTGCCGCAGCCACATAATCATTATTTTCCATTAAAACATTTGCACATTTGTTTTCAAATGTCGTACCGCCGTTGCCAGGCGCACACAGCACTTCTTCCACCAGCTCGCTCTGGGCAAGCTTCCATGCTATCGCGTGCTCACGCCCTCCGTTTCCTACTACGAATACTTTCATATCTTCTTATAATATGCTAAATGTGTTGAAGTTTCAAGACGCAGGGGATATACTTGGACCTATGACTGAATACCTTGTTTTGTTCGGACTGGTGCTCTTCATCGCTTCGCTTTTTGGCTTCCTTGTTACCTGGGGAGGAAGCTCAAAAAAATCCCACAATCTGCAGAAGGCTGCCCAAACACGGAAAAAGGCAGCGGCACAAGGGCTTTTGGTGAACTGCCCGCTGTGCAAGAGCGCGCTCCTGCCCGGCGAAGACCTCGTGAGCCGCGTATACCGCCCCATGACCGTGCCCGACCAGCTATGCACCATCAGCGGCTGCCCTCACTGCTACCCTGCCGTACAGGCAGGCTTAAAGCGCGAATGTCCCGTCTGCGGCAAGACAGTCCCCCTGCCCGACGGACATCTAGTGGCAAGGCTGTTCAACAAGACGGATGGCAAGAAACACGTCGTGGTGACAGGCTGCACCGAATGCTGCCGACATCCAATTCATTGAGCCATAAGAATACAGCTGAATAATGATAGCTGAGGCTCTTTGAGAAGCAGCAGGTTTTTCTGACTCCCTGCTGCAAAAGTCGTTCCCGCAACTTTCCTGCAGTTGGCGAGACTTCTTGCTATCAATAGAAGAATATGATGTCTGCGTCAATAAGTGCCGCTTGGCGGACTATGAATATGCTTCTGCAAGCCAGGTATACAGCCACAGATAGAGGGAAATGCAGTCCCGGGCAGCTTTGGCGCTCAACGCCTGAAAGCGGTAGCCCTCGTAGTCCAGTGCAGAAATAGCGCCTGCCTTGTAGCGTTTTTCAAAGTCCGCAAGCAGCTGTTCTGCTTCTTGACAGAGTTCTTCCGCATGGGGCAGCTGCTGCCGGAAAGAGGCAAGGAGCGATTCATACTGCCGGGATACGCAGTGCCTTTGCCTGATGTAGGCATGATAGGCATCCCGTGCGGAGCTGCCCGCTATTTCATCTTGCTGCCTACTTTTTGATATGCCTGCAGAAAAAAACGGCGCCATGTCAATGCTGATTCCTGCCGACCACGACTTTTGCCCGCCATCGTTCCATGCCCTGAGCCATTTGCCGGCTTCCACTGGTTCCATTGCATAGTCAGCCGTAAAAGAAAGGCTCAGCACCGGTGCACCTTTCTGTCGGTTAAGGATTCTTGCCGTATCTGCCGCCTCTACATTTGCCAGCAGCGACACAGCGCAGGGGTCTTTTATTCCGCCGAACAGATGCAGATAGCTTTTGTCTTCTGCCGCAGGCAGGTCGGTGTCTGAAAGCTCTGCGTCCGTGCCGCAGGCATCTTTAAGCGCGGCAAGGTATTGCTCATACAGCAGCTGCGTTTCATATAGATTCTGCCTGTCAGTGAAAAGCGAGGATTCTGCTTCGGCAACATTGACGAGGCTTGCCTTGCCTGCCCGTTTGAGGGCGTTATAAGCATCTGCCTGTTGCTGGCGGTAGGCGATGGATGCCTCATACACCTGCACCTTCTTTTTGTATATCTGGCAGAGGATATAGTACTGCGTGGTACTCTGGATTTTCTGCTGCCTTGTGTAGAGCAACTGCTGGTAGTAATACTGCTGCTTTTGTTCAAGCGAAAGCTTTTCCGGGTTGCGCTTCTTGCCTTGCAGCCAGAAAGGAAGCAGGCTTTGCGACAAAGTAAGGGTGATTTCCGGCGTTTGCGTGATATATTGCTTTCCAGATGCAGAGGCTGCGCTGACATTATATGTCCCTGTAATGCCGACGCTTGCACCGCCGGGGAGCGGCTGGGTAAAGGAAAGCGATGGAGAGAGCGTTTTTGGAATGTCCCGGCGGCTGTAATCTTCATCAATGCTTGCGGAGGTACTTGCAGAGAGGGAAGGTGCATATATACCGTTAAGCGTAGAAGCGGAAAGCCGGGCTGCATCGTAAGCAGCCTGCGCCGCAAGGACTTCCCCGTTCATCGCTGCTGCTGACTGCCAGAGCTTTTCCAGCTCAGTCCGGGCTGTCGCGCCGTCCGCAATGCAAAATCCGAAAATCAAGAGAATCATTCCACGATATATGCTGTTTGTTTTCATAGAATAGCTGCTGCCTTAATGAAGAAAGTCCAGCCTGCGCAGAATCATCCGCAATACAGTAGCCCTTGCGATGATGACGCGGGCTTCTGCGCTTACACCGGGGCGCAGGAATATCTTTTCTCCTGCAGCGGATACAAGGAAGGGATCTCTGATGTCTGCCTGCACCTCAAAGACCGGAACGGAAGATGTCACCGTCATGTCAGCAGGGATAAGGCTTACCCGTGCGCTTATCTGGCCGAATGTTGCAGGCGGCAGTCCGGGAAAGCGCAGCTTTGCTTCCTGCCCGATTTTAACGCGGGCAATGTGGGCGGCATCTAGCGTAATCTGTGCCTTAAGGAAATCCCCCGTGACAGGTATAATCTTCACTATCTCGCTGCCGGAGAGCACATAATCGCCTTTGTTCAAGGGGGTACATTCCTCTATGATGCCGTCAATCGGCGCGTAAAGGCTCGAGTCCTTTATGGTGCGTTCAAGGGTGGCTTTGCGGGTTTCAAGATTGTGCTGCTGCTCTTTTAATGTGTTTTCTGCATTCCTTGCCTCTACAATCCTGTTGTTTTTCCATGTAGCGCAGGAAAGCTGTGCCTGTTCCAGCTTGGAACGGCATTCCTCAATTTTTTTTGGTACACGCAGCGCGGGCGGCATATCCTGCTCGTCAGCAAGTTCCCGGCGCAGCCGGTCAATTTCATTCAGCTGCCTGCGGTATTCATCTAAATAAGAGGCTGTTTTGGCAAAGCCATGGCTTTCTTTTTTTGCCTCGTTCCTGCCGGAGCTGATGGAAGCAAGCAGAATGCCGGTATCTTCAAGCTCCCCGGCTGTCTTTGCCAGCTGTTTGATGACGTTTTCCAGTTCCGTCTTTTCGGAAGAATCGTCAAGGGAAAGCAGCAGCTCTCCCTGCAATACCTTCTGGTTCTGTACGTACTGTTTTGCTACTACCTCGCCGCTGGCAAGGCATTTGAGCGCCGAGACAGTCTGTGCGGGGCGTATGACCGCAGGTGCCTTTACTACATCGTCCATGCGGGCAAAACATGCCCATGCAAGGAACAGGCCAAGGGAGGCTGCAACCAGTGTAAGGAACAGGGGAATAGCGCGGGAGCTGTGTGTTTCAAAAAAATCTCTGGTCTGCGGCAGCAGGCTCAGGTCGTCAATGTGTATGAAATCTTTGCGTGTTCTTTGCGTCATCATAGTTACTTATACCGCAATGCCGTGCCACAGTTCGTGGTACAGCCCTTGCTCCCGGGCAAGTTCAAAGTGGGTGCCTGCCTGCACGATGGAACCGCCGTCCATTACAAAAATCCTGTCGCAGTCGGTGACGGTGGACAGGCGGTGCGCAATGATGATGGTGGTAAGCCGTTCGCCCTGCATATGGTCAATGGTCTGCTTGATTAGCTGTTCTGATACAGTGTCAAGACTGCTCGTTGCTTCGTCAAGGATAAGGATGTCCGGCCTGCCAAGCAGCGCGCGGGCAAGAGCGAGCCGCTGCCTTTCCCCGCCAGACAGATTTGTTCCTTTTTCGCCAAGCATGGTATTATAGCGCTGCGGAAGGGCTTCTATAAAGGCATTTGCTCCCGCCCGCCTTGCCGCTTCTGCAATTTCTTCAAGGGTGGCGGCGGGATAATGGAGCGCTATGTTTTCTGCTACTGTGCCGGAAAAAAGGTAAACATCCTGCGGTACGTAGCCAATGTGCGAGCGCAGTGCATAGGCATCCATGTCGCGCAGGTCGTGTCCGTCAACGCTTATAGTACCATGCTCCGGTTTATAGAGCTTGAGCAGCAGCTTGACAAGCGTACTCTTGCCGCATCCCGAAGGGCCGACGAATGCCACCTTTTCCCCCGCATGGATGGAAAAGCTGAGGTGCTCGTATACTGCGCGGTGCGTGCCATAGCGGAACGTAACATCCCTGCACTCTATGGTGCCGCCGAGCTTTGCCGGTTCCAGAAGCCGTTCCTCCCCTTCTTGTTCGCATTCCATTTCAAGGATCTCGCCCAATCGGTCTGCGGCGACAAAAGCTTCCTGGCAGGACGCCTGCATGTTTACGAGCCGTTCCAATGGATCGGTAAAATAACCTGCGAGCGCGGAAAAACTCACCAGCGTACCTGTGCTCATGCTGCCCTTGATGATGAGCAGGCTGCCTGCCCAGAAGAGCACGATGGTGCTTGCCTGCTTGATGAGCCCTGTAAGTGTTTCCTGGTATATTCCCAGATGAGCAGCCTTCCAGCCGCTGTTTGTCATGCGCATCTGGTATTTTTCAAAAGTGTGGATGGCGGTATCCTCAGCCGTCATTGCCTTTATGGTGGAAGCTCCGTTTACCGCCTCCACAAGGTAGGACTCCACATCAGCCGCGCTTGCCATAAGCTCCCGGTAACGCTTTTTGTAGAGTCTGGAAAAGATGTACATAACGGCAGAAGAAAAAGGAACGGTGACGAGCACCACGGCAAAGAGCGTCTTGTTCGTAATGTAGAGCACCGGTCCCACCACGAGTATCATGAGCGCGTCCATCACCACGGAGACCGTTGCCTGTGAAAGCGTCTGTTGTATTTTGCCGATATCCTGCATACGGGAAAGGATTTCACCTGTCTTGCGCGAGTCAAAGAAGCTGAGCGGCAGGTGGAAAACGTGCGAAAAGTACGAGAACACGAGGCTCAAATCTATTTTATAGGCAAAGTGCGTGAGCAGTATTTTGCGCACGGCGCCCGTCACCGCCTGAATGATTGCCACGGCAAGCATCCCGGTTGAAAGCGTGGCAAGCGTGAGCTTTGCCTGAGAAAAGATGATTTCATCAATGATGTAGCGCGTGTAAAGGGTGGAAAGAATGCCGAAGAGGATAAGGAAGAGGGAGGCAAGGCAGGCCATGAACAGGATACCCTTATAGGGCTTCATCACGGGCAGAAAGCGGAAAAGCAGGCTGCCTTCACCCTTTTCCGGCTTGAATGTGCGGCCTGGAGCAAGGAAGACTACATAGCCGGTCCACCGTTCGGCAAAACTGGCTGTGGAAACTGTCCGCCTGCCCGTACCTTCATCGGGATCCCATACGTCTAGCTTTTTACCGTGAATGCCTGCCACCACCACATAATGCATAAGCATGTATTCATCCTTTTTTACTGACACATGCGCGATGAAGGGGCAGGGCAGGCTGTCCGTGAGCGCCTCTCTGCTGCCTTTGAGCGCGCGGGCTGAAAAGCCCATCTTTTCAGCAGCCTGCACCATGCCGGTGAGGTTTGTGCCCTTGGTATCTGTGCCCGCAAGCTCGCGGATGGAGGTGATGGATTTATGCGACTTGTAGTGTGACGCCACCATGGCAAGGCATGCCGCGCCGCAGTCTGTTTCATCTAGCTGATGGATGTAGCGCATTGGTTTACTCGAGCCAGTTTCAAAAGTATTAGCGGTCTCGGCTAAAAAAAAGCTTCCCAATGT
>CAKZZK010000295.1 GCA_937885235.1 uncultured Treponema sp. | reverse complement strand
ATTATGATGCTAAATCCTCGTTTTTGCAAACTTGCAGGCACTACATATTGTCTAACAAAGCTACAGATTTAAAGGATTTGTTAAGGAATAGGAGCACAATATGGAATATGCGACATTGGGCAATTCAGGAATAAAGGTTTCAAAGCTCTGTGTGGGATGTATGAGTTTTGGAAAAGCGTCTGAGGACTTCCATCTGTGGACGCTCGACGAAGCGAAAACGCAGGAGATGGTGAAAAAGGCGCTCGATTTGGGAATCACCTTTTTCGATACGGCAAACTGCTATTCCCACGGCACAAGCGAGGAATATCTGGGGCGAGCGCTCAAAAATCTCGGCGTGGCGCGTGACAAGGTTGTGCTTGCAAGCAAGGTCTACTTCAATGACGGGCATCTTTCAGCGGCGGCGATTACGCGGGAAATAGACGGAAGCTTGCAGAGACTCGGCACGGACTATCTTGACTTGTATATCATCCATCGCTTTGACAAAACCACGCCCGTGGAAGAGACGATGGAGGCCCTGCACAAGCTTGTCATTGCGGGGAAGGTGAGGGCGCTCGGAGCTTCCGCGATGTATGGCTATCAGTTTGCAAAGATGCAGAATGCTGCGGAAAAGAACGGGTGGACGAAATTCGTTTCTATGCAGAACCACTACAATCTGCTCTACCGCGAGGACGAACGCGAGCTTATTCCGATATGCAGGGAAAGCAATGTGGCGCTCACGCCGTACAGTCCGCTTGCCGCAGGTCGTTTGTGCCGCAAAGACTGGGAAAACGGGAGCGAGAGGAGCAAGAGCGACAAGGTTGCCCGCGCAAAATACGACGGCACGGAAGGGCAGGACAAACTGATTGCCGCCCGCGTCGCAGAGCTTGCCGAAAGGAAAAACTGCACGATGACGCAGATTGCCCTTGCCTGGCACTTTGCAAAGGGAATCACCACAACGCTGATTGGCGCGACCAAGCCTAAGTATTTTGACGATGCCGCCGGTGTATTTTCAGTGAGCTTGAGCGGGGAGGATATAGCATATCTTGAAGAGCCATATCTGCCGCACAAAGTGATGGGCGCGCTATAAAAACTGCTACCACCCCTTTGCCGCATCCACAGCCCAGTCGATTACCGTGCGCAATGCCGCTTCGTTTTTCTTCAAAAAAGCGAGGCGGTAATGTGCAGTGGCGTTTTCGTCGGTAATGGGGACTATGCTGCAGCCGGATTTTGATTCGTTCTTGGTGTGCCCCAGCTCCGTCACGAAGGTGAAGGTCTGGGGCGACTTTACCACGTTCATATAGACCATGAAATCATCATATTCAATAAATGTGGCATCGGGAATGCAGTTGCGGTGAAGCTTGTGCCAGAAGCCTGTCTTTGTGTATTCAAGGATGGTCTCGCCCGCAAGGTCCGCAAAGCGGATTTCGCTTTTCTTGCTCAGCGGATGGCTTTCGGGAATCTGCATAAAAAGCTGTTCGTCCAGAAACGGAATGCTTTTGATGGCTTCGGAATCAATCGCCTTGCGCGTGATGGCGAAGTTTGCCTTTTCAGAAAGCAGGAGCGATATGATGCTATCTTCGTCAACCGTGTCTCTCTTCACCGATGTCCCAGGAAAAGCGCCCTGTAATTCTGCCGTCAGCTTCCACAGGGGAGCGGGCGCACAGCTTGCCACATAAAATGTACGCTTCTGCTGCCTGAGCGCGCCTGCCAGAGAAACAAGGGCTGCGGTGTCGGCAAGCACGATTTTTGCCCGTTCGACAATGGCCTCTCCGTTTTCGTTGAGCGACATGCTGTTTTTCTTGCGGTCAAAAAGCTGGACTCCAAGCTCGTCTTCCAGATGCTGAATCGAGCGGCTGAGCGCAGGCTGCGAGATATGCAGTTTTTCCGCCGCGCGGGAAAGCACCTTCGTTTCTGCAATCGCCACCAGCTGTCGCAGTTGAATCAATTCCATACGATGATTGTAACACAGATTCCCACAATGCGCCAGATGCATAATCGCTCTTTGCGTTTTGTTAATCTGGGATGCAAGTGACAGCTTTAGCTCTGCTGCCGCTCCACGGCATCCCTGTCGGGGTGCTCGCCGGACCAGCCTGCCTGCGGCATGGTGTGCAGGCGGAACATATCCTCCTCGCTGATGGCGAATGAGTCAACGGCGATGTTTTGCGCCATGCGCTCACGGCTTGATGCCTTGGGAATAGGCAACACGTGGCATTGCATTTCAAACTGGAGGCAGAGCTGCTGCACGCTCACGCTGTATTTTGCGGAAAGTTCCTGCAAAAGCACATCATCACGCAGGCGGCCGCGGCCCAATGGACTCCAGGCTTCCACCACGATGCCGTTTTCCTCGCAGAAACTTACCGCCGCTTCCTGCGTATAGCCGGGGTGGAATTCAAGCTGGTCAACCATGGGGCGCACAGTGCAGGACTTGTACAGGTTCATCAGGTGGTGGGGCAAAAAGTTACTTACGCCTATGGCGCGGGCTTTGCCTTCCTTGTACAGCTTTTCGATTTCTGCCCATGCTTCTGCATCCAGCGTCTGCCAGTCTGTATGTAAATCGGGGCGGGGCCAGTGGACAAGGAAGAGGTCTATATAATCCGTACCGAGCTTTTTCAGCGATTCTTCCAATGAACGCCTTGCCTGTTTTAAATCAGTCTTCCACACTTTAGTGGTGATGAACAGCTCTTTTCGCTGTACGCCGATTTCCTTAAACGCCGCTCCCATTTCAGCCTCGTTGCCATAGAAGGTGGCGGTATCAAAGTGAGTGTAGCCTGTGTCCAGTGCGTCTTTCAAAATGGGGCGCATCTGCGCTTTGTCAAGCTTGTAACAGCCAAAACCGATTTTGGGAATCCGCACACCATTGGATAATACATAATCTTCCATAAAAAGCTCCTTGCCTTTTATTTTTCAGTCGGAAAGCTCATCGGTGAACCAGTATGAGGACACCTTGCTGAACCCCTTTGTCTTAAGGACCTGCTCTGCGTCTTCATAGCCACGCTTTATCAGAAGGGCTATGCGGGACGCGGTGAAATTTGTCGTTCCCTCCCACAGATTGCCCAAATCTATAGAGGGAATTATCTCTATGAGTTCCTTTGACTCATAGTCAATCTGCCTGATTCTCCTGCTCAGGTTCTGGGCATCTTCCAGATAGACGATAATGATGTGGTCTATGAGGGGGTAGTTGTTCACAATGCACGGTATGGGAATGTTGTCCCCGCCGTAAGTGTCTCCGCCGCCGTCAATGTAATCATAGCCGTCTTTGAGCTTTACCGGCTTGCACAGTATGGGAAAGGCGGATGTCGCCAGAAGCTCCCTGCCTATTTCCGTGAGGTCTTCCTCGTCGTTCAGGACGAAGCGGTGCGCATAGCTGCCCGGCGAGCCCATGAGGTTTTTCAAAAGCAGCCAGCGGCTTCGCACCGCGGTCACCATCACCTGCGGGTACTGCTTTTGCTGTAGGCGGAAGAGCGGCGCCTGTTCTATGATCATCTCGAGTCCCGACTGCGAGATGATGGCGTTATCCTTTGTCAGGGTTCCTGGCACCCAGTTGAGCCAGATGTATTCTGTCTCTGCTACGGAGCAGGAGCAGAAGAGCGCAGCGTTCAGCCCGCCCACGCTTGTTCCCGATATGGCGGTTACTTTCCCCGCTATGCCGTAGTCATTCAGCGCCTTCCACACGCCTACCTGATACGCGCCCTTGCCGCCGCCACCCGCAAGCACAAGCCCGTATTCCTGTGCGAAGGAAAAAAGCCTGCACAGGCACAGGCAGAAGATGAGCGCGAGTCCTTTTTTTCGGCTGCTCACTGTCATAGTACACCTCATTTCTTTGTTTTTTTGTAAGTCTGCTTGCCCTGCGGTATGTCTGGGAAAGCGCTGCTGAACAGGTGAAAAACACCTTCCTCGTAAAACTGCCCGCCGTCTGCTGCAAGCTTGAAGTAGGGCAGGTTCCGCGCAAAGACAAGCTCCGTTACAAGGATGTCTGTGCGGACAAAGATATGCCCTGCCGTCCGCTTGAACTTTATCCCCATCTGGCTGCCGTTTTCGTCGGTGCAGGGCAGAACTTTGTCTTTGAATTTATAGCATATCGAATAGCGCT
>CAKZZK010000294.1 GCA_937885235.1 uncultured Treponema sp. | reverse complement strand
GCTATAAGCAAAATGGCAATCGCTGCGAGAGTGATGCAGAAACAACTTATTGCAGAAATCACAAGGCGGCACGGCATCCTCCTTATTGTGGACAACACCTTTTTGTCCCCGTACTTTTTAAATCCGCTAAAATTGGGGGCAGACATTGTCATCCATTCTGGCACAAAGTACCTCGCGGGGCACAACGACACGCTCGCAGGTTTCATCGTCACCAACAGGAAGGATATTCAGGAGAAACTGCGCTTCCTCATCAAGACCACAGGCGCGGGACTTGCGCCGTTTGATTCCTGGCTCGTGCTGCGCGGAATAAAGACGCTCGCAATCCGCATGGAAAAGGCACAGGAAAACGCTTTTAAGATTGCCCGCTGGCTCCTCAGCGAAGAAAAATATGTAAACAAGGTGATTTATCCGGGGCTTGAAAGCCATCCGGGGTACGCCATCCTTAAGCGAGAAGCGCGTGGCTTTGGCTCTATGGTGACTTTCTCCGTCCGCGATGAAGCCTTTGCCAAAAAGATTTTGGGACGGGTGCGCCTTATCCAGTACGCGGAAAGCCTTGGCGGGGTGGAGACGCTGATCACCTACCCGACAACGCAGACCCATGCTGACGTGCCAGAAGAGCTCCGCCTGAAAAACGGCATCACCGCGTCAACCCTCCGCCTTTCCGTGGGCATAGAAAATGCTGATGATTTGATCGCAGACCTTGCGCAGGCAATGGAAGGTGAATGAGGAGTTTTCTTATGGAAGATTTTGACTTTGACAGCGTTACCGACCGCAGCAACACGAATGCCATAAAGTACGATCTTGCAGAAAAACGGGGCAAGCCTAGGGACGCTGTCAGCCTGTGGGTTGCCGATATGGATTTTCCAACAGCCCCGTGCATTCGGGAAGCGCTTGCGCAAAAGGCGGCACACGGCATTTTCGGCTACAGCACTCCCGACAGCCGCTATTACGACGCGGTGAGGAACTGGTTTGCCCGCCGCCATCAATTCAGCTTTCAAGATGAATGGATTGTTACTACCCCGGGCGTTGTCTTCGCAATCGCGACGGCAATCAAGGCGTTTACCAAGGAAGGTGAAGGTGTCTTGATTCAGAAGCCGGTTTACTATCCCTTCTTCAATATGATTGCCGCTTTGAAGCGAAGGGTGGTAAACAATTCCCTCGTCTTAAAAGACGGGCGCTACGAAATAGACTTTGCCGATTTTGAGAAGAAGATAATAGAAGAAAACGTTAAGCTTTTCATCTTTTGCTCTCCCCACAACCCTGGAGGTCGTGTCTGGACGCAGGAAGAGCTCAGGCAGCTCAGCGAGATATGCCTTCGCCACAGCGTTCTCGTCGTAAGCGATGAAATCCATTCAGACATCACGTTTGCGGGGCACAGACATACGATTTTTGCCACCCTGTCTGAGGCGGCGGCACAGAACAGCGTCATCTGCACTTCGCCAAGCAAGAGCTTTAACCTTGCGGGATTGCAGTTTTCAACGATTTTTATTCCGAACGAAGGGCACCGGAAAGTGTTCAAGGCTGAGATTGATAAAACTGGCTATGACGAGCCAAGCCTGATGGGACTGGTCGCCGCAGTAAGCGCTTACAACGATGGCGGCGACTGGTTTGATGCCGCAAAGGCATACATCTGGGAGAATATCCAATTCGCAAAGCAATACCTTGAGGCTCATTGCCCCCGCATACGGCTGATTGTTCCCGAGGGAACATACCTTGTATGGCTCGATTTTTCCGCTTTCGGTTTGAGCGGAAAAGAAATTGACGAGCGGGTGCTGCACAGGGCAAAGGTCTGGCTTGACAATGGAGCTATGTTTGGCAGAGAAGGAGAGCAGTTCCAGAGAATAAACTGCGCCACTCCGCGGAGCATACTGACAGAGGCTTTAAAACGCATCTGCGGGGAATTTTCCAATTAAAGGATTTTCCTGATGGCTGAAAATGCTGTAGAGCCTAGTATTTTTGCCTTTATGTTTTCCGAAAGATAGTTGGGATTCAACTTACGCTTTGCGTATCTCAGAAACGTTTCTGCTGATTTTTCTGAGAGGAGCGAGGTAAAAAATTGTTCCCAACTGAAAAATTCTGCGCTGTCGATGAAATCTGACGGATTTTTCAATATTGCATCAATTTCAGTATCTTTAAAGAGCTTCGCCTGCAAAATGAGATACTCAAACGATTCTGGTAAAAACAGAATACAATTTTTCTTTCTCTGAATCAGCTTCATCACGGCAGCCATCTGGGAACCGAATGCCGCGCCATCCGCAATGACTAAAAATGTATCAGCAGATTCATTGAGTATCTGAAAAATATTTGATTTTCCACCTGCTGATTCACATATAAATTTGTCCACAACAAGCCCTTTGAAAAATTCAAAGCCAGAGTTTGAATCTTCCGTGAGGATTTTGCAAATATCACTTGTTGAAAAATCAAAGTTTCCGCTATAAATATGATAAAACTCATGGTAAATCTGCTTTAAGCCCGCATATTTTCCCGATATATGGATTCCGTAAATTTCATCGACGCTGTAAGGCAGATTTTCCAGACTTTCCCGCGTGATTAGGACATAATAATTGCTCGAATTTTTTATTTTCCGCGCAAAATCTGCGGAACTTATAAAGCGATTGCCTTCATCCACAAAAACAATGCAGTCATCAAAAAGCGGGAGCATTTTTTCCCAGTCATTGCCCTCGAGGACGACGCATTTCTTTTCACACGAAAGATTTATACCGCTTTCCAATCCGTTCAGCTGGTATTCGCGAATTAAATCAACGAGGGTTGTCTTTCCCGTCGCGCTATCTCCTTGAAGCACCGTGATGTTTCTTCTGATTAAAAACTCATATTTTACACGCTTGTTCTGGACTGAAACTGTATAGGAGCCTTTCATAAGCTACCCCCGATTTCAGAAACAAGCTCTTTCATCGTATGAACGATTTTATCTTTATTCAATATTTTGAGTTCAAATTCTCCATCGCCGAAATCCATTATATGGCGGAGGTTTACCGTTACGTCTTTTTTCTTCGCGATTTTTAGAAGCCATGCAGCACAATTATCTCCGCAATTCGACGCATTGAAAACCCTGTCGGTAACATGGTCAACCAGAATCAAAGTTTTTACACCACCAGAAAGAGATGTAGGCGGAATAATACCGAGTACGGGGCTGTCAATCGCCCCAGAGGAAATGACTGTGGACTTATCGATGTCAAAAATCATCTGCTTGGTCTGCGCTTCTAGCAGCCATGCATTTTCATAAACATTTTTAAAGAATACCGAAGTGTTATAAATTACATTCTCGTATTCTCCGAAAACAATATTCAGCATAGTATTTCCCTGCCGTATTCCTTTTTTTATACTATATATCCAAAACAATAGCAAGTCGTTCAGACAGCGCACCACGGAATTTAGTTTTTGCCTAAAACCGTTAATAAATGATGTGGACTCATAAGGCAGTCAAACATGATTTGAGACATGGACTTCTTGGGGCAGTTTTTGTTCTTGAAAATTCTGGCAATGTTCAATGCGAGCTTGCGAGCCATGTTCATATTCTTCTGGATATTTTCGTTTTGGATTCTGGAATAGTCCTCCCTGTATCTCACGTCAAGAAGCCAGTGCATCGACTCGACACCCCATTCCATCTTTGCATGGTGCATCAGGTCGTCTGCGGACAGGTCCGCGCTGGATATGTAATAATGCCATTCCTCTGTGACTTTCCCTTTATACTCGAAGCGTGTCTTTATCGCCCCGATGCTCCTGAGCCCGGGCCATTCCCTTCCGCCCGGCATCCACGCCACGTCATTCGTCGTGAAGGCGGTCCTCGTCTCAATCCTGCCGTGCCCCTTTTCGGTTTTTGAGTCAAAAACAGCCTGTGCGGTCCCAACCTGGCAGTTCAGCGCGTCAGCGACCACGATGCAGCCTGAGATTTCAAGCGATTTCACCAGCTCCCGCATCGCAGGAATTTCGTTTGACTTCCCCTCAACGCTTTTCTGCCCCAGGACCATGCCTATCTCGCTGGCATAGGCAGATACGATGTGGAGCGGGCTGTCATATTTGACCATGCTCGCCGTCGAGCGGACTGTCTTTCCGTCGCACGCAACCGTTATCGGTCGCTTCTTTTTGTTCTGCCGCTCCATTTCCTTTTCGAGTTCCTCTATCAGTTCGGGATATACGCCCTGCACGAATTTCATCATGCACCTGTTCAGGGAGTCAGGCTTTATCCGCGAGAGCAGTGTCGTAAACCATCCGTAGCACGGGATGTGCCTTATGCCGAATTCATCTTCAAGGAGGTTCGAGACTGTATCCGTCATCGCCCACGACCAGATTCTTCAGACATTCTTCAGCTCGCAGAGGCTTCCCAACGTTACTATGACAACGGCATCCTTCACGCTGCAGAAATATCCATCGTATTCGACTTCCATTTCCAGCTCTTCAAGAGCGTCCATCAATGTATCCCAACCCATGGTACAGATTATACCATGTCTTCAAGACTTTTAAAAGTATCACTTTTTTATATTATTTCAAGAAACTAAACTCCGTGACAGCGCACGGATATACCAACTCAGAAAAAAAATCAAATTTCTCTCCACAAAGCTATCAAAGTATGTTATAATTCGTGCCATGAAGTGTAGCATCAGAAGTTCGGACTGGTTTTACGATAGCAAAATAGCCAAAACTATGTCCCCCCCCCTCCGTGGTTTGACTTCCGTCCGAGGAAAAGCGACACCGCCCTAGCCATGTTAAATTGCTAGTCACATACTGCACAGAATTTAATCACAGTGAGGAAAAAATGACTGATACAGCAAGAATTTCGCTGCAGCCGCTTCCCAAATCACTCTTGGTGTGCGTGCTTCTCTCTTATGCCATACCGTCGCTCACGGTAGGTGAATTCTACCTATTTATAAACTGCCTGGACATCGGCGAATTTATGCAGGTTTTGTTTGGTCCTATTGCCGTACCATACATGGCTTTCACCTTTATTCCAGGATACATCAGCTATTACTTTTTCAAAAAACGTTATGAGGCTTATGACGGTTCCGCAGAGTCCCTTGCGGACTTGGGCAGAGCCGTCAATGTGCTGTACCGCGCCACTATGTTTATCCCGCTCATATTGTACTTGATTGAACCGCCAATCTACATGGCGAGCAACAACGCGCGGGGACTGTACTTCAAGGCGTTCGGCGAGGAACAGCACATCTATGCTATGTGGTACACTTCTCTTCCCGGTCTGTACCTGCTTTTCGGGCAGATTTTCAATCTGCTCGTTGTCCATATCACCGAAAAAACATTGCGCGGAGTTCCCTACGCTGCGGAAGCTCAGACCTTCCCGCTTATGTTCCGCGTTATCTACACCACAATTATGTCAGCAGTGGGCTTGGTGCTGCTCAGCATCAGCATATTCACCATTCCCGCAAATGCAGACTATTCGTTTTCTTATCTCATAGTACGCAAAATCCTGCCTATTGCCGCATTCTGCATTGCGACACTTGCGCTCAACTGCTACATAAACGTGAAAGACATCCGCGACAGCGTGGAAGCGCTCCAGTCATTCAGCAGAAGTCTTTCCAGACGCGACTACACAGTGGACTTACTCCCCATTGCCAGCCGCACGGAACTTGGCGAACTAACCGAAAATATGAACAATTTCTATGACGCAACGCGCAACATTCTCCGCAACATAAATGCTTCCGTTTCAACGACACTGGTGGCAGCAAACGCCCTCACTGCAAGTATGAAGAAAGTAACGGGCAATGTTGAAGCAATAACAGGCGGCATAAGCACAGTGCGCACGGAGATGGACGGGCAATCACAGAGTCTTGGCGAAACAAATTCCAGTATGGCAGACATTTCTCAGCGCATCGACAGGCTCCGCTCCGGTGCGGACAGGCAGGCATCAGCAGTTGCCCAGTCCTCTTCAGCCGTGAACGAGATGGTGGCAAATGTCGAAGAGATTACGGAGACTCTCAAGAAAAACGAAGTTTCTGTATCCGAGCTAAGCACGGCTGCCGAAAGCGGAAGGAAGAGCGTGGAGCTTGCGGTGAATACCGCCGATGCTATCAGCAAGGAGTCTGCTACGCTGCTTGATGCGTCCAAAATTATACAAAGCATCGCGGAGCAGACGAACCTGCTGGCTATGAATGCCGCCATTGAGGCAGCCCATGCAGGAGAGGTGGGAAAGGGCTTCGCAGTGGTTGCCGATGAAATCAGGAAGCTTGCCGAACAGTCAAACACGCAGGGCAAGGTGATTAACGACAACCTTCAGACGCTTTCGTCCTCGATAAGCGCGGTATTCGCAAACACGAAACAGGTTCAGAAAGAGTTCGAGCACATTTACGGATTGTCGCAGACGGTTCGCAATCAGGAAAGCACCGTCTATGCTGCGGTTATGGAACAGAGCGAGGGAAACAAGCAGGTGCTTCTGGCAATGCGCGACATTACAGAGAGTTCCGCCGAAGTCAAAGATGGAGCTGAGGAAATGCTTTCCAGCTCAAAGCGAATTGCAGGGGAAATGGCTGCACTGCAAGACGTGACGCATCGGATTAACGAGCGAATGAATGAGATGAGCCAAAGTGCCGAAGGCATTTCGCTTGTAATGGGTGATGCCGCTGAAAAAACGGCTGCCAATGCGCAGGGAATGGACGCGCTGGCAAAAGAGCTAGGCGCGTTCAAGCTATAAAAAAGCAGGAGCTAAGATGAAACATGATAAAGAGCGAGCAGAAGGCACTGACAGGCGGCAAGAGCTTTCCTCTTTGGATGCATACTTGAACCGCGTATTCAAGATAATCGTGCTGATTATCCCCACGTTTTGCATCTGCGCAAGCAGTTCGGCGACAATTCTCTTCCTGCTGGGGCTTTTCCCCGTGCGCTGCCCCGCACTTCTGCCCTTCTTCGATGCCTCCACGCTCATCTACCTCGCCATAGGCATCTATTTTATACGCACGGGCTTTGGCGAGGACGGCATCGTGCTCCCAAAGAAGCTCCGTGCAGCAAAGCTCACGATGGCGATTCTCCTCATCATCCAGTGGAACGGCATTTCGTACATCTGGCCATTCCGCGACCTCTGGGCGTACACCATCTTGTTTTCGGTAGTCTTGGGCTTTTTCTTTGATTTTAAGCTGGTGCTTTTCGAGACAATAGGCATTTTGATTTCAATGTTCATCTCTTGGTTCATAGTGGGTGACGCTCTCCTTCCTCCGCGCGATGATATGTTCATTGCGGACATGGCGTACCGCCTTATCGGAATTGCGCTGATGAATTTTTCAATCAACACTATCACCGCTTTCGGCGGCAAATTTCTCATCGAGGAGCTTGAAAAATACGCAAACTATGACACGCTTACGCACCTGCTGAACAGAAAGAGCATGGGGAACTACCTGCAGGAGGCATACCGCGAGGCAAAGACGGGCAAAACATCGTTCTGCCTGCTAATGATGGACATTGACGACTTCAAGAAGGTGAACGACACATACGGGCACGATGCGGGCGATGAGGTCTTGCAGTTTGTGGCTAAGACCGTTTCCTGCGGCGTAAAGAAGGACGATTATGTCTTCCGCTGGGGCGGCGAGGAGATCCTCGTAATCCTGAACACGGATGTAGAGCTTGCCGTATCCGCCGCCGAGCGAATCCGTGCTGACATCGCACGCACTCCCGTTAGCTATGGCGACAAGCAGATTCCCGTGACGATTACAATCGGCATAGCGCCTTACAGAAATGGGGCTTCCATAAAGGACCTTATGGACGAGGCTGACGCGAAGCTGTACTGGGGCAAACACAATGGCAAGAACCGCGTTGTCTCCCTGCTGCCGGAGGGGAAGACAATATGATTGCAGGTTTCACTTAAAGCAAACAGGGCAACCGCATTATAATAACCTTTAGAATATGTTGACAAAGCTCTTTAGCAT
>CAKZZK010000293.1 GCA_937885235.1 uncultured Treponema sp. | reverse complement strand
AAGGAGATACCTTGTAAAGGTATAATATGCCACCCACACAAAATAGAGAGAAGCCGAAACAAACCATTATGTTGTGCATAGGTACATTGCTTGCTGGGGGCTGCGTATATGTTGTATTGAATAAAGCGAAGATTTAGCTCCGTCCTATTGAAAATTCGCCTGTTTTTGTGATATAGTTGCGCTACGGAATCGTATACGCTTCCAAAATATTACAAAAGCAGGAGAATCCTCATGAAAAAAGCAAAAGTACTGTTTGCTGCATGTGCTTGTGCAGCGTTGTTTGCTTTCAGCGCTTGCAATGGAAAGAATGCAGCGGAAAAAACAGAGAAAACGGAAACGGCTGGCAAGACAACCACTGGCGCTTCCGATTTCCACATCGGCATTGCGACGGGTACCGTCTCACAGTCAGAAGACGACTTGCGCGGTGCGGAAGAGCTCATCCGCCGCTATGGCGCGGTCAAAGACGGCGGCATGATTCAGCACATCACTTACCCCGATGACTTTATGTCTCAGCAGGAAACAACCATTTCCCAGATTGTCGCCCTTGCTGACGACCCCAAGATGAAGGCCATCATCGTAAATCAGGGCGTTCCCGGCACTGCCGAAGCGTTCCGCCGCATCAAGGAAAGCCATCCCGACATCCTGTGCTTTACGGGCGAGCCCCACGAAGACCCGCTCGTCATCCAGAAGTCCGCAGATCTTGCGGTGAACAGCGACTTTATGTCCCGCGGCTACACTATTCCGTGGGCTGCCAAGCAGCTTGGCGCAAAGACCTTCGTGCACATTTCCTTCCCGCGCCACATGTCTTATGAGACTCTGGGACTCCGCCGCAACATTATGGAGCAGGCTTGTGCAGACCTCGGCATTAAGTTTGTCTTTGAGACCGCCCCTGACCCCACGAGCGACGTAGGTGTTGCGGGCGCACAGCAGTTCATCCTTGAAAAAGTTCCCCAGTGGGTTGAAAAATACGGCAAAGACACCGCTTTCTTCTGTACGAATGATGCCCACACCGAGCCGCTCTTGAAGCAGCTTGCGCAGTACGGCGGTATGTTCATCGAGGCAGACCTGCCTTCGCCGCTTATGGGCTATCCGGGAGCATTCGGCATTGACCTGACGGCAGAAGCGGGAGATTTCCCCAAAATCCTCAAGAAAGTGGAGCAGGTCGTCGTTGACAACGGCGGCGCCGGTCACTTCGGTACTTGGGCATTCTCCTACGGCTTCAGCGTAAGCGCGGGGCTTGGCGAATTTGCAAAGCGCGTCATCGAAGGCACGGCGAGCAAGGATTCCAGCGCAGACCTTTTCAAGGCGCTCGGAGAATTCACCCCGAACGCAAACTGGAACGGCGGCTACTATGTTGACCAGAGCACCGGCGTGCGCGCAAAAAACCAGATTCTCATCTATATGGACACCTATATTCTGGGACAGGGCTTCCTGAAGACCACGGAAATTGAGGTTCCCGAGAAGTACTTTAAGATTAAGTTTACAAAATAAGATAAACGGCTCCGAAGGCTTTTGCTTTTGGGGCCGGTCTTTTCCATATTCAGGTTTACCATGAAAGAAGATATACCGCTGTTGCGCCTTAAAGGCGTGACGAAAGACTTCGCAGGTACGGTCGTTCTTGAAGACGTTTCCTTTGACCTGCACAAAGGAGAGATTTTAGGCCTCGTCGGCGAAAACGGGGCAGGCAAAACCACATTGATGAGCATCCTCTTCGGCATGCCGGTGATAGCCGCGACGGGCGGTTACGGCGGCAGCATTCAGCTTGACGGTGCCGAAGTCCATTTTTCAAGCCCCTTTGATGCGCTCGATGCCGGAATAGGCATGGTGCATCAGGAATTTTCACTGATTCCCGGCTTTACCACTACGGAAAACATCATGCTCAACCGCGAGCTTGCGAAGGACAACCCCATGGTCTACCTTTTTGGCGAGCGCATGAGCATACTCGACCGCGTTGCCATGAAAAAACGGGCGGGGAATGCCATACAGCGCCTCGGCGTTGACATAGACCCGGATATGAAGGTGTCTGAAATGCCCGTGGGCCACAAGCAGTTCACCGAAATAGCCCGCGAGATTGACCGCGACAACGTACGCCTCCTCGTCTTCGATGAACCCACCGCAGTCCTCACGGAATCAGAGGCGGACATCCTGCTCAAAGCGATCAAGGAGCTTGCAGCATCGGGCATAGCCATCATATTCATCTCGCACCGGCTGCACGAAGTCATGCACATCTGCGACCGTGTGGTGACGCTCCGCGATGGCAAGACAATCCGCGATGTGGCTGTCTCGGAGACGAACGTTTCAGACATCGCTGCCTCCATGGTAGGGCGAACCGTTACGGCAGAGCACCTCAAAAAGCAGATGGAGCTGAACGCTGCGGAAACAGAGACGCTCCCCGACGATTATGTGCTTGATGTAAAGCACCTGTGGGTGGATATGCCCGGCGAAACGGTGCGGGACGTGAGCTTTAAAGTGCGCCGCGGTGAAATCTTCGGCATAGGCGGCCTTGCGGGGCAGGGCAAGCTGGGCATTCCCAACGGCATCATGGGCTTGTATCCGGCAGGTGGACAGGCTGAATTTGACGGCAAAAAGCTGGACATGGAAGACGCTGCTGCCGTCCTCAAAGAGGGACTTGCCTTTGTCTCTGAAGACAGGCGCGGCGTGGGGCTGCTCTTGGACGAGAGCCTTGACTGGAATATCTGTTTTTCTGCCATGCAGGTAAAGGGCGAATACCTTAAGCCCTTCTTCGGAGGCCTTTTCAAGCTGCGCGATGAAAAAGCCATGCGTGCCAATGCGGAAAAATACATAGATATGCTTGCCATCAAGTGCACGGGGGCAAAGCAGAAGGCAAAGGAACTCAGCGGCGGCAACCAGCAGAAGGTCTGCCTTGCAAAAGCGTTCAGCCTCGGGCCAAAGCTGCTCTTTGTGAGCGAGCCAACCCGCGGCATAGACGTGGGAGCAAAGGCAATCGTGCTGGACACCCTGCGCGCATACAACCGCGAAAAGGGAACCACCATCGTCATGGTCTCAAGCGAGCTTGAAGAGCTGCGTTCTGTCTGCGACCGCGTTGCCATCGTCGCAGGAGGCAAGGTGGCGGGCATACTGCCCCCGCGGGAAGCGCCGGAAAAGTTCGCCCTGCTCATGTCGGGGCTCAGTGCGGAAGGAGGTGCAAAATGACACTGGCAGATGATTCTTTGCGCGAAAAAATCCAGAGCAGCCTGCAGGAATTCGGACTTCCGCGGCTCATCATTGCGGGTTTCCTCGTGGTGCTCTTTATTGCGGCGCCATTTGTGGGAGTTTCCATGCCCGCTACAATCAAGGACATCTGCAACCGCTTCGGGCAAAACGAGCTTCTGACGCTTGCCATGGTGCCGATGATTCTTTCCGGCGCGGGGCTGAACTTTGGTCTTTCGCTCGGTGTCATCAGCGGGCTGCTCGGCTCTACGATTGCCATGCAGCTGGGGCTCACAGGCTGGGCGGGTATGTTCGGCGCGATAGCCCTTTCAATTCCCTTTGGCATTCTCTTTGGCTGGCTCTACAGCCTGCTTTTGAACCGCGTGCGCGGCGAAGAGATGACGATTGCACTTTACGTTGGCTTTGCCGCCGTCATGTTTATGTCCATCATGTGGCTCATTCTGCCTTACACGAGCGTGAACATGGTCTGGGGCTACGAGGGCAAAGGCCTTCGCACCACGATTACCCTAGACGGTTACTGGATGAAGCAGTTCAGCAACTTCCTCATGATAAAGGCAGGGGACTTTGAATTCCCCACGGGCATGATTCTTTTCTGCGCGCTGTGCAGCTTTTTCATGTGGCTCTTTATGCGCAGCAAGACGGGAACGGCAATCACTGCGGTGGGGTCAAATCCTGACTATGCGCGTTCAAGCGGCATCAACATCAACCGTATGCGCACCATAAGCATCATTGTTTCCACGGTGACTGGCGCCATAGGCATCCTGATGTACCAGCAGAGCTACGGCTTTATACAGCTCTATCAGGCTCCGCTGTATATGGCGTTTCCGGCAGTTGCTGCCGTGCTCATCGGAGGGGCATCAATCAACAAGGTTTCCATTGCAAACGTGGTGATTGGCACGGTGCTTTTCCAGGGCATACTGACGCTCACGCCGTCCGTCATCAACAGCGTGTTGCAGACGGATATGTCGGAAGTCATCCGCATCGTGCTGAGTAACGGCATGATTTTGTACGCATTGACCAGAAAAACAGGAGCGACCCGATGATATCGAACAAATCACTAAAATCATTTATCGCAGACTACCTTGTGGCGGAGGTTTTTCTTGCCCTTACGATTGTCTCTATCCCGCTGTCGCAGTATTCGGGGCAGTTCATTTTGCAGGAAATACTGAACAGGATTGCAAGGAACGCTTTCCTTGTCTTCTCGCTGGTACTGCCGATTATGGCGGGCATGGGAATCAACTTCGGCATGGTGCTCGGCGCCATGGCGGGGCAGATAGGCCTGATTTTTGCAATGGACTGGGGCATTTCCGGTCTGCAGGGGCTTGTCTTTGCCGCCCTTGTGGGGCTGCCCCTTTCCGTGCTCCTCGGCTGGATTGCAGGGAGCATTCTGAACAAAGCGCGCGGTCGGGAGATGGTGACGAGCTACATCATAGGCTTTTTCTTCAACGGCATCTACCAGTTTGTCGTGCTCTACCTCTTTGGCTCGCTCGTGCCGCTCCACAACAAGGCGATAGCCTTGTCGCGAGGCTATGGAGTGCGCAACACGCTGAACCTTGACCCCGTGCGGCAGGCGCTGGACAAGCTGCTCATGCCCAGGATTGCGGGCATAAGCATTCCGCTTTCAAGCTACCTTGTCATCATTGCCCTGTGCTTCGTCATTGTCTGGTTCAGAAAGACAAAGCTTGGACAGGATATGCGCGCGGTGGGGCAGAACCAGACGGTGTCGAATTCTGCCGGCATCCCTGTGGAGCGCACGAGGATTATCTCCATTGTCATTTCCACTGCCTTTGCCTGCATCGGGCAGATTATCTTTTTGCAGAATATGGGCAATATGCAGACATACAATGCCCATGATCAGACGGGTTTCTTTGCGGCTGCCGCAATCCTCGTGGGCGGGGCTTCGGCATCCAAGGCGAGCATCACGAACTGCTTTGCGGGCGTGGTGCTGCTGCACCTGATGTACATCGTCGTTCCCCGTGCGGGGCAGAACCTTTTTGGCAATGCGAACATCGGCGAATATTTCAGGCAGTTTATTGGCTATGGGGCGATTGCCTTCGCGCTGATTATCCATGCGTGGCGCACGCACCGCAATGCGGAAAAGGCGCGGGAAGCCCTGCGCCAGCACGCAGAGGAGGCAAAATAATGGCAAAAGACAGGGCAAAATTCACCATTGCCGTCCGTGCCGCCATAGCGGTGCTCTACATCCTGCTTGCGCTGTGCATGTTTGTGACTGGCAGGACGCATACAGTGCTCATTGACAATCATGGTGCCGAAGACGGTTCCTACAAGGCGATAAAGAATATGACGGTAACGGTGAACCGCAATGCGCCGTCGGAATTCATGAAGGGGGACCGCGATAAATTCACGGTGAAGGGGCAAAAGCTCGTCATCAAGGTGGAGTCCTTTGACGGCAGCATCGATGACGTGTACACGCTGAAAATCCCCCTGAAGGAAGACAATGTGCTTGTCTCCATCCCCAAGCTTGCCTCCGGCATAGATGACGCGATGGAGCACTTTGATATGAATTAAGTTCGATTACGAACTTTACGGGAAGACAGAAAAAAAGGGGATGCCCCTCATGCGGGCATCCCCTTCCTGTATGCAGAGTAAGAACCTACCACCGATAGTGGGCGAAAGCCTTGTTTGCCTCTGCCATCTTGTGGGTATCTTCCTTCTTCTTGTATGCGGAGCCAGTGTTGTTGAATGCGTCGAGCAACTCCGCAGCCAATGTTTCAGCCATACCGTGACCAGAGCGGGAACGGGCTGCCTGAATCATCCAGCGCATGGCAAGCGCTTCGCGGCGGGAATCGCGGATTTCGATCGGCACCTGATAGGTTGCACCACCAACACGGCGGCTCTTTACTTCCACCATTGGCTTTACGTTGTCAAGAGCCTTCAGGAACACATCCAGCGGATCCTTGTCAGTCTTTCCCTTAAGCCTGTCCAGAGCCTGATATACAATCTTCTGGCAGACCTGCTTTTTGCCGTCAAGCATCATGCGCGTCACAAACTTGGAAATGACGACGCTGTTATATTTTTCATCAGGCATAACGGGGCGGTTTACAGATTTCTTATGTCTTCCCATAATTACCTATCCTCCTTACGCCTTGGGCTTCTTGGCACCATACTTTGAACGACCACGCTTGCGACCGTCAACACCAAGAGTATCTTTTGTGCCGCGGATAATATGATAACGTACACCAGGAAGATCCTTGACACGTCCGCCACGCACTAATACGACTGAGTGCTCCTGCAAATTATGCCCGATTCCCGGAATATATGCAGTCACCTCAATGCCATTGCTCAAACGAACACGGGCAATCTTACGCAAAGCCGAGTTCGGTTTCTTAGGCGTCATCGTCATAACGCGGGTACAGACACCGCGCTTCTGCGGACAAGAATTCAGCGCGGGAGCTTTCGTTCTGTTTGCCGCGGACTTACGCCCTTTACGGATTAATTGATTTATTGTAGGCATCGGCCTATTCTCCTATTAAATGCCGAGCAGCACCTCGGACAGAAATACAAGTACCATATTGTACCGAATTCGCAGAGTGCCCGTCAAGGGAATTCTGCGAAAATTCGGCACAAACATCGTCAGTCTTCATCCCCCATGCTGGATATGTCCGTAGAAAGCATCTCCTCAAGCGGCGCCTCGCGCATAGCGAGCTCTTCCGCCCTCTGGTCAAGGATTTCCTTTACGCGGGCGTCAAGGTCAGCATTGAAAGAATCAGACAGCTTTATGTTGTGATACTGCCGCATACCCGTGCCTGCTGGAATCATGTGGCCGATAATCACGTTCTCTTTCAAGCCGTGCAGCTGATCTTTTGCCCCCGCAATGGCGGCATTCGTCAGCACGCGGGTAGTCTCCTGGAACGAAGAGGCAGAGATGAAAGAATCCGTCGCGAGAGCTGCCTTCGTAATGCCCTGGAACATGGGGCTTGCGATGGCGGGCTGACCGCCTGCGGCAATCACGCGATCATTTTCCGTGTGGAAGTCATACTTGTCAACCTGCTGTCCATAAATGAACTTCGTGTCGCCGACAGAAACGATTTCCACCTTGCGCAACATCTGGCGGATGATGATACCGATGTGCTTGTCGTTAATTTTAACGCCCTGCTTGCGGTAAACCGCCTGAATTTCGTCCATCAAGAAGTTCTGCAGCTCGTTTTCGCCAAGGATTGCAAGAACGTCGCGGGCATCGGCAACACCATCGCAGAGCATTTCGCCCGCCTTCACCTCGTCACCGTCACGCACGAGCAGACGCTTTGCAACGGGAACATAGTGGTTGAACTCCTTGTCATACTTATCCTTCACCGTTATAGTGCGCTTGCCCTTCACAATCTTGCCGAAAGACACCTTTCCAGAAATCTGGGAAAGCACGGTGGGATCCTTAGGCTTGCGCGCTTCAAAGAGCTCAGAAACGCGCGGCAAACCGAGCGTAATGTCGTTGGCACGGGCAGCAGCCTTCGGAATTGTCGCGAGGGTCACGCCTGCCTCCACATACTGCTGGTCTGCCACCTTCAGGCGGGCATCGGTAGGCAGGTAGTATATACCCAGCTCATTTCCACCCGCTTCATCGGTGATGGTGATGCGGGGCTGCTTTGCATCAAGATGCAGGTCGCTTATGACAAGCTCCTCGCTTTCGGACACCTGGTCCACATGCCTTTCAAGGGTTTCACCCTCGATGATATCTTCAAAGTGGACATAGCCGGACACCTCGGCGATTATCGGCTCGTTATTCTGCTCAAATTCGCCTATGTATTCGCCCTTCATTGCCACACAGGGAGGATTGACGAATTTGGCATAGATTTTGGAACCGTTATTTATCGTCACTTCCTGATCGTTGCTCGTCAGGTAGACAACGCCGTCCCTTCTGAGCACGCGGCCATCATTTGTCGCAAGCACATCTTCGCCGTTGTGCTTCAAGATGACGTTGCCTTTGCGCACGCGGGCACCGTCAGCAATCACAAGCTCGTCATGCTCTGCCATCTCATAAGACTGGAAAAGCTTGGTGACGGTCATAGAGCCCTTACGGGTAAAGAGCCAGCCACCGTCAGCAGTCTTGACATGCGTTCCCCTGACACCAAAGATATACACATCGTAGTCCATCATGATGTGGTTGTCCGATGCGACGGTTTCCGCAGCGCCACCCGTGTGGAAGGTACGCAGCGTAAGCTGAGTACCCGGCTGTCCGATTGACTGGGCGGCAATAGTGCCCACCGCCTCGCCGATTTCCACAATCTTGTTGCGGGCCAAATCCTTGCCGTAGCACTTCACACAGATGCCGTGCTTGCTCTCGCAGGTCAGCACCGTGCGGAGTTTCACCTTTTCCACGCCCG
Organism: uncultured Treponema sp.; assembly: GCA_937885235.1. Classification (GTDB taxonomy): domain Bacteria; phylum Spirochaetota; class Spirochaetia; order Treponematales; family Treponemataceae; genus Treponema_D. The sequence goes on along the minus strand of CAKZZK010000293.1, from coordinate 9,559 downwards.
CTTCGTCGATCTTCTTGGCAAGCGGCTCGTCGATGTACTGGTTCACATCGCACAAAAGCTCGCCCGAAACAGGGTCAAGCACACGCTCGATGGAATAATGACCGGCAATGCGCGAGGCAAGGGATTCAACCACCGTGTCGCCATCCTTGATAGCGGCATAGTCAAGGCCGTTAATCGTACCGCAGTCATCCTCGTTCACCACCACGTTCTGAGAGACATCGACCAGACGGCGGGTCATATAACCGGCATCAGCTGTCTTAAGGGCGGTATCAGAAAGACCCTTGCGGGCACCGTTTGTAGAAATGAAGAACTCTATAACCGAAAGTCCTTCCTTAAAGTTTGCACGGATAGGCAGCTCGATGATGTCGCCGTTAGGCTTCTGCATCAAGCCGCGCATAGCGGCAAGCTGTGAAATCTGTTTTTTGGAACCACGGGCACCGGACTTTGCCATCATGTAGATGGTGTTAAAGCCATCCTTGTCCTTTTCGAGGTTCTTCATCATGATGTCCGTCAGCTCGTCGTTCGCCTTTTCCCAGACGTTCGTTACCTTCTTATAACGCTCATCTGAAGTGAGAAGCCCCTTTGAATACTCAGAGATTGCATTAGCTACCTCTTTGTTGGCATTGTCCACAATCTCCTTCTTCTCTTCCGGCACGAGGATGTCATCCATGGAGAGCGTCGCACCAAAGAAGGTGGCGTTCTTGTAGCCTACGTCTTTGATGGCATCAAGCATCCTGATGGTCAGCCATGCGCCCTTGCTGTGGTACACGTCTTCAATCATCTGCTTGAGCTTTTTGTCGCCCATGCGCTCGTTATAGAATTCCACCTCATCGGGCATAGCCTCGTTAAAGCGGAGACGACCGGCAGAGGTGATGATGTATTTGCCGTTGCCAAAGATGCCCTTGTCCTTGTGGACAGGCTTCCGCAGCGTGTCTGTATGCAGGAGGATGGCGGACTGCCATTCAATGGAGCCAGCAGTCGCAGCCATACGAACCTCATCGGGATTGCTGAAAAGATGTGGCTTCTTCGCCTGAGAGCGAATGTGGTCATCGGCTGCAAGCGCATCAATCCACTCATCGGACTGCCAGTCCTCCCAGTCCTTAGGTTCGCACCATTCGGGCTTTTCCTCCGGCTTGATGGAAGCGAGCTTCACCGAAGTCATATAATAGATGCCGAGCACCATGTCCTGCGACGGGCTTACAATCGTGTTTCCGTTGGCAGGGTCAAGCAGGTTGCGGGCAGAGAGCATAAGCGTCCAGCACTCCATCTGGGCAGCCTGAGTCAGCGGCACATGGATTGCCATCTGGTCACCGTCAAAGTCAGCGTTGAACGCCTTGCAGACCAAGGGGTGCAGCTTGAGTGCCTTTCCCGGCACAAGCACAGGCTCAAACGCCTGAATTCCCAAGCGGTGCAGCGTCGGAGCGCGGTTGAGCATGACGGGATGCTCACGCACAACTTCATCGAGCACCTCGTAAACTTCGGCATCCTCACTTTCCACCATGCTTTTGGCGCGCTTGATGTTGTACACGGTTTGCTTATCAACAAGCTTCTTCATGATGAAGGGCTTGAACAGTTCGAGCGCCATCTTTTCGGGCAGACCGCACTGCCAGAGCTTGAGTTCAGGACCAACGACGATGACGGAACGCCCCGAATAATCGACGCGCTTGCCGAGCAGGTTCTGGCGGAAGCGTCCCTGCTTGCCTTTGAGCATATCGCTGATGGACTTAAGCGGACGGTTGGAAGCGCCCTTCACCACACGCTGCTTGCGCTTGCTGTTGTCAAAGAGCGAATCGACTGCTTCCTGCAGCATACGCTTTTCGTTGCGGATGATGATGTCCGGTGCGGAAAGGCTCTGCAGACGCCTGAGGCGGTTGTTGCGGTTGATAACGCGGCGGTACAGGTCATTCAAATCGGAGGTGGCAAAGCGCCCGCCGTCAAGCTGGACCATAGGACGCAGCTCCGGCGGAATGACGGGGATGACGTCAAGTATCATCCAGCTCGCCTTATTGCCAGAGGAGCGGAAATTTTCCACTATCTCAATGCGCTTGAGGAGATGCTTGTCTGTCTTAGCCCCCTTCTCCACCATCTTGGCACGCAGCTCCGCAGCGAGCGCGTCAAGGTCAAGGTTTTCGAGCAGAACTTTAACGGCTTCCGCACCCATGCCTGCGGTGAAGGAACCACCATAGCGTTCCTGAGCAGCGATGAACTCATCTTCTGATAAAAGCTGGTTCTGCTTCAAATCCGTATCGCCCGGGTCTATGACAATGTATTTCTCATAGTACAGCACGGAGCGCAGGGCAGAGACCGGCAGGTCAAGCAAAAGCCCCATGCGGCTCGGCACGGAATGATAATACCAAATATGGCTCACCGGAGCGGCAAGCTCTATGTGCCCCGTCCGCTCGCGGCGCACTTTGAAGTGAGTCACTTCCACACCGCAGCGGTCACAGATAACGCCCTTGTAGCGAATGCTCTTGAACTTTCCGCAGTAGCACTCCCATTCCTTGGTCGTACCGAAGATACGCTCGCAGAAAAGCCCTTCGCGCTCCGGACGCAGGGTACGGTAGTTGATTGTCTCCGGCTTCTTCACTTCGCCATAAGACCACGCACGTATTGCCTCCGGCGATGCAAGCTTTATCTGGAGGCTTGCAAAATCCTGAATATCACGCATTGCTATCCTACTCCTTGTTAAAATCGGTGCCACCAGCACTGCTCTTGTCAATCAGTTCCTGATCCCGCTCGGTAAGGGCAATCTGCTTGCCCTTGTCGTCATAAATGGTAAAATCGAGGGCAAGCCCGCGAAGCTCCTGCACCAACACGTTGAAAGATTCCGGCACTCCGATAGGCGCACTCGGATCCCCCTTGACGATAGACTCATAAACTTTAGAGCGTCCGTTCATATCGTCAGACTTGATCGTCATCATCTCCTGCAAGGTGTTTGCGGCACCATAAGCTTCAAGCGCCCACACCTCCATCTCGCCGAGACGCTGACCACCAAACTGAGCCTTGCCGCCCAGAGGCTGCTGGGTTACAAGCGAGTACGGTCCCGTCGAACGGGCATGCATCTTGTCATCAACAAGGTGGTGCAGCTTCATAAAGTAGATGACACCCACGAAAATCGGATTGACGAAGGGCTCTCCCGTCAGACCGTCATGCACAATCTGCTTGCAGTCAGGGCTCAAGCCCGCCTCTTTAAGCTTTTCGGCAATCTGCTCCTGGCTCGGTGTCTGGAAAGCGGGAGAATCGTACCACTCGTTGAGTATCATACCCGCACGGCCAAGCTCTGATTCCATAATCTGACCGATGTTCATACGAGAAGGAACGCCGAGCGGGTTCAGGCAGACATCGAGCGGAGTGCCGTCTTCAAGATACGGCATATCCTCCACCGGCAAAATGCGGGCAACAACGCCCTTGTTTCCGTGACGGCCTGCCATCTTGTCGCCAACCACCAGCTTGCGCTTGTCAGCAATGACCACCGTGATTTTTTCATCAACGCCGGGATTCAGCTCGTCGCCCTGCGTGCGCTTCAGGCGCTGTATGTCGATGACGACGCCCTCAACGCCGTGTGCAAGACGGAGGGAAGAATCCCTCACTTCCTTTGCCTTTTCACCGAAGATTGAGTTCAAGAGCTTGAATTCGGGAGTTGTCTCCGTCTCGCTCTTGGGAGTCACCTTGCCGACCAGAATATCGCCGGAGCGTACCTTTGCACCAACGCGCACAATGCCTTCCGCATCAAGATTGTTCAGCGTCTTTTCTGCAGTGTTCGGCACATCGCGCGTAATCTTTTCCGGTCCCAGTTTTGTCTCGCGAATCTCCGTCGAGAACTCGTGGATATGCACAGAGGTATACATATCCTCGCTGACCACGCGCTGGCTGATGAGCACAGCGTCCTCATAGTTATAGCCGTTCCAGGGAACAAAGCCGACAAGGATGTTGCGCCCCAGAGCAAGCTCGCCGTTAAAGGTGGCGGGACCGTCCGCAATGACCGCACCCGCGTCCACATGCTCGCCCACCTGCACCGTGGGGCGCTGATGGTTACAGGTATCGCTGTTGGTCTTCTGATACTTCAAGAGCGTGTACTCGTCAAGCGTAATGCCGTCGCCGCCATCGGGCTTGATTTTGATGCAGTCGCTCTCAACCCAGACCACTTCGCCCGCGCGGCGAGCCTTTATAAGCACGCCGGAATCATAGGCGGTCTTGCCCTCCATGCCGGTGCCGACATGCGGCGGCTCAGGGAAGAGCAAGGGCACAGCCTGACGCTGCATGTTACAGCCCATCAAGGCGCGGTTTGCATCGTCATGCTCAAGGAAGGGAACCAGAGAGGCAGACACAGAGATAACCTGCCGCGGAGACACATCCATATACTGGATATCCTCAGGCGCGCGGCTTGAGTAATCACCCCTCGCGCGGCTAGAAACCAGATTGGTCGGGAAGGAGCCGTCCTCCTTCATGCCCTCCGTCACCTGACCGATGACGTACTTATCCTCATCGATGGCAGTCAGGTAGTCAACTTCCTTCGTCGCCTTGCCGTTCACCACCTTGCGGTACGGCTCTTCAAGGAAGCCATATTCATTCACCCTTGTAAAAATGGCAAGGGAGACAATCAGACCGATGTTCGGACCTTCAGGGGTCTCAATAGGACACATGCGTCCATAGTGCGTGTAGTGCACATCGCGAACCTCAAAGCCCGCCCTGTCGCGGGACAAACCGCCCGGACCAAGGGCATTCAGACGGCGCTTGTGGGTAAGCTCGGAAAGCGGGTTACACTGGTCCATAAACTGGGACAGCTGCGAGGAGCCAAAGAATTCTTTTACGCCTGACACAATAGGCTTTATGGAAATCAAATCCTGCGGCTTGAGCGTGTCAGTCTCCTTGATGTTCATCCGTTCCTTGGCAATCCGCTCCATGCGGGCAAAGGCAGTCTTAAAGGTATTGGTCAACAGCTCGCCCACCGAGCGAACACGGCGGTTTCCCAGATGGTCAATATCATCTACTACCTCATCACCGACAAAGACTTCGATGAGCCGCTTCATTGTCTGGATTATGTCTTCCTTTGTGAGCGTCACGTCCTGCACCGCCTCATCAAAAGAGAAGACCTTGTTCAGCTTGTAGCGTCCCACCGTGCCAAGGTCATAGCGGCGCTGGGTAAAGAACATAGAGTTCAAGTCTTTTTCCGCGTTTTCCACCGTCATAGGCTCGCCGGGCATGAGCACCTCGTAGACCTTGGAAAGGCAGTCTTCCTTCGACGGCTCATCAGTGACAGGCTCACCGTTCTTTGCAAAGATGATTTCCTCGCGCTCAAAGCACTTGATGATCATCTCGCTGTTCAAAGACGGGTTCATCGCGCCCTTCTTCACCTCGCCGCTCACCGGGTCGCGGGGACGCAGGTCAAGCTGGATGACTGAGACTTCTTCTATATTATTGGTAAGCAAATCGTCAATGTCATGGGGGTGCAGCTTGTCTCCCGCACGGAAGAGCTTTTTATCCGCCCCCTCCTCGTCCTTCACGATGATGGCATTTGCCAGTACCCTGCCGACAAGGGCTTCGCGGACCTTGGGGTCATCGACAACTTTCAGCGTCTCGGTCACATAGAACGCTTTGATTATATCTTCGCGCGTTTCATAGCCGAGCGCACGCAGGAAGATGGTGCCCAAAATCTTCTTCTTGCGGTCAATTTTGGCAAAAATGAGGTCTTTTTTCTGGTCGATTTCAAATTCCAGCCAAGAACCACGGTAGGGGATGATGCGGCTTGAATATACGCCCTTCTCGTGCTGAAAGATAACGCCTGGGGAACGGTGGATCTGGCTTACCACAACGCGCTCGGCACCGTTGATGACAAAGGTACCGCGGTCAGTCATAAGCGGCACATCGCCCATATAGATATCTTTCTGAAGGATTGCGCCTGTCTGGAGGAAATTCAGATTGATGCGGGCCTTAAGCGGCACAGCGTAAGTGATGCCCTTCTTCTTGCAGTCAAGTTCCTTGTATTTTATATTGTCAAAGTCCAGAATGTAGAATTCATATTCAAGGGACATATCGCCGTTCGGACTTTCAATCGGGAAGGTAGAAGAAAACACCTCCTGCAAGCCCTGCTCTAAAAGCTTTTCGCCCTTTGCCAGTCGTTCCCGCTGTAAAAAACTTTCATAGGAAGAAAGCTGAATGTCCACCAGATTGGGAAGCTCCATGAAGTCGTGAATATCCTTCCCAATATACTTTCGCACAATCTTTTTGGTCTTTGCGTACATCAAATACCCCTTGGGTTTTGAACTGATATCGCCAGCACCGCTGCAAGGTAGAAACTCCGCCTCAACACGAGAACCGGGATTCTATCGGCTGTTCCTGCCGTACAGGAGTAAATCAGCGCCTCCTGTAATGCACTGCGTAGAGGTATCTACGAAAATTGAACAGGGAGCCCCCGAAACCACGCAGGGCATCAGGGACTCCCCATATCTATGCCTGAAACGAGTTATTTCTTGCTTGCCTTGGCACCGGCAGCCTCAAGATCAGCGATCATCTTGTCGGCATCAGCCTTAGACACGCCTTCCTTCAAGACCTTCGGAGCGCCTTCAACGAGCGCCTTTGCATCACCGAGGCTCAGGCCGCTGATAAGGGTGCGGACAGCCTTGATGATGGCAACCTTCTTGGCTGCATCGTAAGACTCAAGGGTAACGGTGAACTCAGTCTGCTCTTCGGCAGCAGGAGCGGCAGGACCGGCGGCGGCAACAGCAACAGGAGCAGCAGCGGTAACGCCGAACTTCTCTTCCATAGCCTTCACAAGGTCAGCAGCCTGCTGAACAGTCATGTTCGCAATCGCATCAAGGATTTCATCATTTGAAAGTGCCATAATTGTCTTCTCCATAGTGTATACAATGTATACTATAAAAATCCGCCACAGAAAGGGACAAACTATCCCGCTTTTATCTGTTGTACGGTATATCCTGCGGACAGTAATCAGCACATCGAAGCCTGACCGCAGGAACGCATACCCGAAGGTACTCTGTTAAAAATTAGCTGGCAGCCTCGGCAGGAGCCGCACCGCCCTCTTTCTCCTTCTTTTCCACGTAGGCCTGCAAAGTAGCAGCAAGCTGACGGGCAGGACCATTGATGGCGGACATAAGCATAGCGATAAGCTGCTTTTTGCCGGGAAGTTTTGAGAAAGCTTCAATCTTATCTTTGTCGTAAACCTCGTTGTCTACAACGGCTCCCTTCACCACGAGGGCGGGGACATCCTTTGCAAAATCAAACAAGACTTTCGCAACCTCGTTAGCCTCATCCTTCACCAGAGTGACGGCGGTAGGACCTGTCAGATAGTCAGACACATCCGCAATCTTCAGATCGGTAAAGGCAATGCGCGCAAAGCTGTTCTTGAAAACCTTGAGCTGCGCATCCTTTTCACGCAAAGAACCACGGAGCTTGGAAATCTGCTCTACAGACAGACCGCGGAAATCGGCAAAGATATAGTTCTTGTAGTTGCCAAGAATCTTTTTGGTCTCTTCAATCGCAGCAGTCTTGGCAGGCTGCACATGTTTCGCCCTGATAGCCATTATGCCTCCTCCTTGTAATCAATCCATACGCCAGGCCCCATCGTGGAGCACAGAGAAACAGAACGCACAAAACCAGCCTTTGCATCAGACGGCTTCTTGCGGTTCAGCTCGCCGAGGAAAGCATTCACGTTTTCAGCGGTGTCCTTCACATCCATGGAAACCTTACCCACAGCGATGTGGACGACGCCACCCTTGTCAGCGCGGAACTCGGTGCGACCCTTCTTGAGCTCACCGACAGCCTTTGCAATATCGTTCGTAACCGTTCCCGTCTTGGGGTTAGGCATAAGGCCCTTGCGACCGAGCACCATACCCAGACGGCCTACATCCTTCATCATATCAGGCGTAGCGACGGCGACATCAAAGTCAGTCCAGCCGCCCTTTACTTTGTCAATGTATTCCGTGGAACCTGCGAAAGCAGCACCGGCATCAAGAGCTTCCTTTACCCGCTCATCCTTGCAGAACACCAGAACGCGCTTCTCGCCAGAAAACTGGTGGGGGAACACCAAGGTGTCGCGCATCGTCTGATTCTTGCCGAGGCGGAGGCTCACAGAAAGCTCCACTGTTTCGTCGAATTTCACATAGTGAAGGTCTTTCACCAGCTGGCAGGCTTCTGCAACATCGTATTTCTTGGCCGCATCATACTTACCCAGTGATGCGCGGTAATTCTTTCCGTGTTTCATTAGTTCGCCTCCACTTCTACACCCATACTGCGGGCAGTACCGGCAATGATTTTCTTCGCTGCCTCAAGGTCGTTGGCGTTGAGATCAGGAAGCTTCTGCTTGGCAATTTCTTCCAGTGTTTTGGCAGAAAGCTTGCCAACCTTGTCGCGCAAGGGATTGCCAGACCCCTTCTGAATCCCCACAGCCTTCTTGATGAGAACGGCGGCGGGCGGAGTCTTCATGATGAACGTGTAAGACTTGTCCTGATAGACAGTGATGATGACAGGGATGATAAGTCCCTTCTCCATGCTCTTGGTTCTGTCGTTAAATTCCTGAACAAATTTCGGTGCGGAAACGCCATGGGGACCAAGCGCGGGGCCAATCGGTGGTGCTGGGGTAGCAGAGCCGGCAGGGCACTGCAACTTAATAACAGCCGTAACCTTCTTCTTAGCCATAATATATCTCCTTATGTGGTAATAACGAGGTGCCTGTATCCAACGGATCTGCACCTCTCCCAAAATATATGCCTATATTTTTTCGACTTGCGAAAAGTCAACTTCCACCGGCGTCGTGCGTCCGAAAATCTGGACATTCACGCGGATTTTACCCTTCTCCGTGCTGATTTCTTCAATCGTGCCGCTGAACGTAGAGAACGGACCTTCGCTGATTTTAACTTTTTCGCCAATTTCAAAGCTCTGCTTGACACGGGCAACTCTTTCGCCCTTTATCTCGCCGGTCTGCTGGAAAATGGTTTTTGCTTCCGCCGCAGAAATAGGCCGAGGACGTTCAGATGCGCCCGTACCCACAAAACCGTTGACACCCTGAATCGCCCTCACTTTAGAACAAGCAACCTTCCATCCCAGCTGGGGCAAATCCATCTCCAGCATGATGTACCCGGGAAGCAGCTTGTTGTGACGAGTTATTTTTTTATTGTTTTTACCGCTCTCGACAATCTCTTCGGTCGGCACCCGCACATCAGTCAGCACGGCAGCATCAATCTCATTATCTTCAAGCATCTTGCGGAGCGTACGTTCTATCTTCTGCTCATAGCCCGCAAAAGTCTGAACGATATACCATTCCTTAGCCATCTATAACAACCTAGAAAATAAGACGAAGAGCTTCTGTAAACGCCAGATCAAGCAAACCCAGAAGCAGGGCAATAACAATTGTGGAAACAAGAACAACTTTCACTGAAGCGACAGCTTCACTGCGAGAAGGCCACACCACCTTCCGCAACTCACCCATGCACTCCTTCCAGAACTGAATAATCTTCTTCATTCCCCATCCTCTTTTGTAATATACTCACAGGCCAGGCAGGACTCGAACCCGCGACAACCGGTTTTGGAGACCGGGACTCTA
>CAKZZK010000292.1 GCA_937885235.1 uncultured Treponema sp. | reverse complement strand
CCTTTACTAGGAAACCTAGAAGCCTTTATTACGGAACGTAGAAGCCTTGACTACGAGGCATGGGAGCCTGTATCGCCGATAAAGCACACTGCCGCATCTTCCGAAAATAGAAGTGATGAAACACATGGTACGCTCACTGATTCTCCTCCTCTCTCTCATTCCCCTTGCCTGCTATGCGGCGCCGAAAGTCACGGGGGAAAGGCAGAAGCTCATAGACTTTGCGCTTGAGCTTCGCGGCACGCCCTACCTGTATGCGGGAAAGACACCTACCGGCTTTGACTGCTCGGGCTATGTGCGCTATACCTTCAACAACGCGGTTGACATCCAGCTGCCTGCAAGCTCGCAGGATATCTACGACAGTGTAGATATAATAGAAGAAAAAGAGCGGGAACCCGGGGACCTGATGTTTTTCAAGACCACAAGCTCAGGAAAAATCTCCCATGTCGGCATCTATCTGGGGCTTTACCACGGGGAGGGCAAATTCAACAAAAAGCGCCTCTTTATCCACGCCGCAAGCGATGGACCGGAGACAGGTGTCATCATCAGCGCGATTGACGAAAACTACTGGAAAAGCCATCTGGCAGGCTGGGGGAGGGTGCTGCCACCGTCAAAGTAAAATTTTATTTGTGAAATTCTCCGTCCTGCTTTATAATTAAGACAGGAGGTTAGCCATGAGCGTAACGTGTTATTCATTGGGTGCGGCACAGGAAGTGACGGGCAGCAAGCATATTTTTGAAGTGGATGGCCGGAGCTTTATGATAGACTGCGGCGCTTTTCAGGGCAAACGTGCTGAGTCTGACAAAAAGAACCGAGATTTTGACTTTGCACCGGACAAGATAGAAAGCGTCATCCTGACGCACGCCCATTACGACCACTGCGGGCTGCTTCCCATACTCACCAAGAACGGTTATCAGGGAAATATCTATGCCACCCCTGCCACGCGGGACCTTGCAAACATCGTGATGATGGACAGCGCGAGGATTCAGGCGCGGGATGCCGAATACCTCCGCAAGCAGGCAAAGAAAAAAGGGGAAAAATTCAGCTGGCGACCGCTCTTCACCGAAGACGACTGCGTAAAGGCGGCAAACCAGATTGTCTCCCTCAGCTATAACCGCCAGATGTACATTGCACCTGACGTACAGCTGGAATTCTTTGACGGCGGGCACATACTGGGGAGCGCCTTTGCCTATATCACCATCACCGGACAGCGCAAAAATCCCGTGAGCGGGAAGGTTTCCGGCGGGCTTGGCACGGGCAGGAGGAGGCTCTGGCACAGGCTTTTCAGCCCCGCTCCTGCGGAAAGCGTCGTCAAGAAGGGCAGCGTTGTGAGCGGGGAAGACGCGCTCCGCGGGGCTCCGTCTGATGAAATCCGCATTCTCTACACGGGGGACCTTGGACGCCCCGGCAAGCCCATCGTGCGGGATCCCGCTACCGATATGCCTGCTCCTGACTATATCTTCATGGAAAGCACTTATGGCGACCGCCTGCATGACGACCAGAAGCTTGCCCTCGATGTTTTGGTGCGCCTGGTACGGCGGGCTGTTGACCGCAAGGGTAAAATCATCATTCCCTCCTTTGCCATCGAGCGCGCGCAGGAGCTTGTGTACCAGCTCCACCTGCTCGTTGACCAGAGGAAAATTCCCCAGATTCCCATCTATGTGGACAGCCCCATGGCGGCAAACGCCACCGGCATCTTCCAGCTGCACCCCGAATGCTATGACGAAGAGACAAACGAGGCGTTTCTGCGCCACCACAAAAATCCCTTCGGCTTTGGCGCGCTCACCACGATTACGAGCGTGGAGGAATCCAAGGAACTGAACAAGAAGTCCGGACCAATGATAATCATCAGCGCGGACGGTATGTGCGAGGCGGGGCGCGTGCTCCATCACCTTGCAAACAACATCTCCAACCCGAACAACATTGTCCTGCTTGTCGGCTACATGGCGGAAAACACGCTGGGGCGCAAGCTCAAGGACGGGGCAAAAGAGGTGCGCATTCTTGGAGACCAGTACAAGGTGCAGGCGGACGTGGAGGCAATCAATGCATTCAGCGCCCACGCAGATTACAAGGAGTCCACCGCGTGGCTGAACAGCCTTGACACGAGCAGGCTGAAGAAAATCTTCCTTGTGCACGGCGAAAAAGAGGCCCAAGACTTCTTCAAGCAGTACCTGAACGAGAACGGCTACAAAGACGTAGAGATTGTCAAATACGGCGAAAGCTACACGCTGGACTGAGACGCTTGATGGACAGGGAGACGGAAGAGCGCTTTATTTCAGTGGAAACAAAGCTTGCCTACTTGGAAGATTTCTTAAATCAGCTGCAGGAAGTCTCCGTGGAGCACACGGAGCTTCTTGAACGGCTCAGGAAGGAAAATCAGCTCCTCGCGCAGAAAATAGGCGACATGGCAGAGCTGCTGGAGGGCGACATTCCCAACAGGAAGCCGCCCCACTACTGACTTTTACCAGCTGATGCTGAATGTGCGCGGCGAGGAGAGGGTGAAAAATTCGATGAGCGGAATGCTGAAAGATGCCTTTTCCCCAGAGGTGCGGGCGCGCTCTGTTCCCGACAGCGATGCCTGCTGAATTTTCTTGTCATCGGGAGGTTCAAGCGTTATCCTGAGCGAGGATTTATCAAGCTCGCGGGCAAGTTCCTCTCCGTAGACGGCAGAGATGAGCTCTCGGTATTCTTCAGCGGACATCGCTTCCCCCGTAAAGACGGGAGCCATGAAGAGTCCGAGGTAGGAGCTGCTTTCCTCAGGCAGCGCCGCCGCAAGCTGGGAGATTATCTCGGGAGAGAGGATGACGGTCAGCGAGGAGCTGGTGCAGGTGATGAGGTTTGCGACCTTGATGTTGCTGCCCGAAAGCACGCGCTGCTCTTCAGCGGGCTTTATTCTGCCTGAAAGCAAAAGCGAGGAAGCGGAAGGCGATGACAGAGCCACATCGGTAAAATCCCCTCCTTCAAAGGCAAGCTTCACTTTTTCCATGCTTGCCGCCGAAAAAACGCCGTCTGTGCTGCTATCGCCATTCATGCTGAGCATAGACTGCAAGGTGTCTGCAAGCGCGTCGCCCATGCTCATGCTCAGCTCTATGGAAGAGCTGCGGTCAGGGCATGCCTTGATGCCTATGGCGGCAGAGCAGCCCGAAAGCGAAAAGAGTATCGTAAGATAAACAAGCGAATAGATAAATTTTCCCTTATTCATAGCATAGAGTAAACAAAAAACGGCGGCGAAGGTTACATGCGGGCGGAGGATTTCCGCAGTCCTTTACACGATTAAGAATTCAAGTATAATATTCGATAATAGTATCGAGGTAGTTTTGTATACAAGGCAAGTCAAAGAGTGTCCCGAGAGCTTTGTCCGGCAGGGGAAGCCCGTATTCGGCACTTTCAGCGGACATCCCAAGCGGCTGGACATACGGGGGGTAAAGAGCCCCTATGCAATCGTGCCGCTGCCGGTGTTTATCACCAACCTGCGTATCAAGAGCCGCCTTTCTTATTTTTTCACCCTCGGAGAATACACGGGCTGCGTGGAATTCTTCGATGCAAAGGTGTTTGGTTTCGCCGAAATCTGTTTTTGGAATATGGTGACAAAGCAGCGCTTCGTCTACCGCTCGGTGATGGGGCCGCGGAAGCGCTTTGTTCCGCACAATCTGGATGTGGCTATCACGGCAAACTACAATAAACGGCGCTACACGCGGATAAGCTGGGACCGTGCACACAACAAGCTTTCTGTGCTTTTCAACCTGAGGGGGAACAGCGTTCGCCCCGGCTCAAACGGCGCACTGCTCGCTTCCTTTGACTCGCCGCAGGCAGGGGAACTGACCGCCGTTATGCCTGCGCCGACAATCCGCCGGTGCTCTGCGCACTACATCACCGTGCTGCCGCTCCACGGTGCCGTCACGCTTTTTGACCGCCAGTCGCCGCAGACGCAGCTCAAGACCATGCCCGACACCGAAGGAACGGCGTTTCTGGACATCAGCCGCACGTACATGAAGTTCCGCACGCACGGTGAATTTGTGACGGGCTTTGGCTTGGTAAACGGCTGCCAGATTGGCTTTCGCCTGCAGGTGACGTCGCAGGACGCGGTGGAAAGCGAGGCCTACAACACCAACGTGCTGTTTTACAACGGCAAGGCTACCCCCTTGCCTCCGGTGCGCATCACGCACCCCTACGGCACTATGAAAAAATGGATTATTCAGGATACAGAGAACATGGTGGATTTAGAGTTCACTCCGGTTTCGGAAAACCCCAATGTTGTCAGCGCGTTCATCCTGCGTTCTGAATATCATACAATATATGGCACTTTTGAGGGCACCCTGCTGACGGCGGAAAAGGAGAAAGTCTCTTTCCGCACGCTGCCGGGAATTTCCAAGAAGTACCTGATTCGCTTGTAAGAGGAGTCGTATGGCTGATAACAACCGTTCTTTTGCCCCTGGCACTCTGGACAACACCAGAAAAAACATCGGGCCTATTGATGCGGAAGAAGCAAAGGAGATGCAAAGAAAGCTCGGCGGCGAGGTGCTGCCGGAGCGGGCGGAACCCGTAGACACGTCGAATATGCCGCGCCGTGCCCCGCGCCACAGCAAGGTGGTGCGCTCATCCCGTTCTTCCTCTGGAGCACAGGGGGCGGCGGGGAATGCCGCTTCCACGGGGGCGCAGTCCGCTTCATCAAGCCAGTCCACGGTAGCTTCCAAGATACGCATTGACGATGAGGGGCTTCCCCCTATGTCTTCCCATGACCTTAAGCTGATAGACGAGCTGATGATGTCTCCCGAATACGGCATTAAGCCTAATTACGGGGTCTTCAACTTTCTCTACCGGATGTCGTCCAGAAACCGCAGGAAGGTGATGCGGGAATTCGTAACGCACACGCTTAAATCGAGCGTTGAGCACCTGCAAAGCTTTGTGGGCACCATAAAGACCTTTATCCAGATTTCTCCCGACACGTACAAGGCAAAGATTGCCACGGACACTGAGCTTAAATTTAAATTCCTCCGCACTGTGGGAAAGTGGGCCATACATAACATCAAGGCGATGCAGCTTGAACTTGAAGCACAGTCTGACAACCTGACCATAGCCTCGCTCGTTCCCTTTGTACAGGCAGTTTACAGGCAACTTCTTACTATATATTATATAGGCGAACAGAAAATTCCCGTGCTCATCAAGGAGATTTTCTCGGATATTTCCGAAAACGCAAGCACAAAGATTGGCAAGGGAAAGGCGCAGAAACTTGCCAAGCAGGCTATCACCGAATGGCTCTATGTACATGACCAGCTCATCAAGGGCATGTACCCCCTGCTGATGCGTATGTGCGCCACCGAGTATGTGGAATTTCCCCGCTTCTTTATGGCGCAGGTGTCTCAGATATTGAAATTCGTAAACCTCACGAAGTTCGACCTCCTCGTTCCTGAAAAAAAGAAGAAGCAGGCTGCCGAGGGCGAGGAAGAAGAAGAGAAAACCGAAGAGAAGGAGGAAGAGGAGCAAAAGTCAAAGCGCCACGTTGCGGGCGAAAAGGACGACATTGTGCTCGCGGGCTTCCAGATACTGGAGCAGCTTTTCCCCGAGGCAGGCTTCACGAATTTGGAAAGCTATCCCGATATGTTCCCGTATTTCCAGCCGCTCTACAAGTTCAACGACGGCTTCAATACGCTGAGCCCGCGCAATGGCCTGCAGGTGACTCTGGTGCTCATCCGCATCCTAGAAGACCTCTTCCAAGGCTGCCGCAACATCGCTTTCAATTTTACGGCGGATGACTCGCTTGTGGATATGACGGATGACCTTTCGGAGGTTTTCTCTGAGTGGAGCTATTATCGGGAAGATTTGTTTGACAAGAAATATGGTGACTATCTGCGTCCCTTTGTGAATGCGGCATATTCCCAGAAGGACTATCCTTCCTCACAGTACGGCAAGGAGTCCATCAACAATATGCTCTGGAAGCAGAAGTATTACTTCTTCCCCTATTACAAGTTCAACGCACCTACGCTGACAAAGCCCGTAAACGACAGCAAGTATAAGCCGCTCTATGCCCGCACTGACTACATGCGGACGCTCTTTACAACGTTGGTCAGGCGCATCGATGAAAATCAGGCGGGCAGGAAGCCGGTGCTCGGCATTACCAATCCGTGGGACCGCTATGTGTTTGACGTTCCCAATACGGTTTCCAAGCGTCTTGATGTGTTGCTCGGGGCAAAGAAGGATGATGAGTCCACAAATGCCACCAATGCCAATCTGCTCAAGTATACGCTGCTCATCATGGCGGTGCTTGACTGGTGGATAAACAATCCGTCAAGTCCTGTGTACACCACGGATACATCGATTATCTACCGCATATCGGAAAAAGACGGGGCACCGGAATTTTCTGTGCCTATGCGGAACGACCAAAACCAGCTCTTCGCTGCTTCGGTTAAAAAGGCTATTGCAAGTAAAAAAGGGTAATAATACAGGGGAGTGCCCCTGTACCCCCGTTGATTTAGGGGCGGGCACATTTTTTATCAATAAAAAATGTGCCTACTTCCGAAGCGAGGGGCAAAAAAATCAACGTTGATTTTTTTGCCCCTAAAACCCCACCCTTCCCCGGCACGGTCAGGGGCTACTGCCCCTTGGAACCCTGTTTCGTCCACAAAAATGATTTTTTGGGGTATTCCGTGCTAAATTATAGCTGTATACCTGTTTTTATTTTTTCTTGAAAGCGTTTCAGTTTTTTGTCGTTAAGGGGATTATCCTTGCCTTCGAGGACGGCGCGGAGTGCTTCCATTTCTTCGCCGGTGAAGGTGACGGATTGCTCCATGTCGTTTTCGAAGGAGGCGGTGGCGAGGGGACAGACTTTCCGTACCATTTCAAGCAGAACCTTGGCGTACTCGCGTATTTCGTACTGGGCATGGGAGTCCAGCCTGAGTTTGAGGAAGTGGAAGAGGTTGTGCAGGTCCATCTGCCAGTAGAATTCCGTGTAGAGCGCAAGGGGCAGGTTGATGCGGGCGAGTTCTCGGGCGAGGCCGCCTTCTATCATCTCGCTGTATGTTTCGTAAGCTGTCTTTTGCCCCGCTTGAAAATCTGCGCGGATTTTTTCAGCCTGTTCGGGGGGGAGCGCTTCGTCGTTCCGTCCCTGCTTGTTATTGGCGGACTGACCGGAAACGCAGTTTGCTTCCGGCACATAGAATTCTTCCTTCATGATGCTGTAGCGGCCGGAAACCTCGTTCATCCGCCCCATGCGGTGGCGCACCCACTGCCGTGCCACGAATATGGGCATTTTCAGATGAAAGGTAAACACCACCTGCTCAAACGGAGATGTGTGCTGATGCCGCAGCAGGTAGTCTATGAGCGCGGCATCTTGGCTCACTGTCTTTGTGCCCTCGCCGTAGGACACCCGCGCTGACTGCACAATGCGCTGGTCACTGCCGTAGTAATCCACAAGGCGCACAAAGCCCTTGTCCAGTACGGGGAATTCCTTATCCAAGATTTCTTCTGCTTCTGCCACTATGCAGTGTGCCATACAGCCCCCTATTCGTCCTCGCCCGATGTCTCGTCGGAATCAGGCGCTTCGGCTTCTTCCTCATCGTCATCATCCAGAACCTCGTCGTCGACATCGCGAAGCTCCACCGGCTCCAGCACGATGGCGCGGTTTCTTGCTGCGTATACCGCATAGCAGCTGCCTGCCAGCAGCATGAGGACTCCCAGAATGCGCACGATGATGACGCCGAAATTGTGCGGCACCATGAACAGGATGAGCGAGATAATTACACATGCCACTGCCTCCATCAGGAAGGCATTGCCCTTCAATCCGTCAGAACGAAGCTTGATGGCGATGAAGAATTCCAGCACCGCAGCCACAAGCAGGTAGATGGCGAGCACGTAGAGCATCACGCGGAAGATGCTCTCCGCTATGCTGAAAAATGCAAACGGCAGGAATACCGCCAGCAAGCCAACCGCAATGCTCAGCAAGCTGTGTGTCATAACGGTGGCACGGTACGCGGAACCCCGCGAAAGCGAGCGAACCTTCATGATGTCATAGATGCCGTTAATCACCGCCGTTGCGCCGAGCAGCACGACGACAACCTTGATGCTGGCTTCCGGGGCAATCAGGATAATCAGCCCTATGACAGCCACCAACGCGCCAAAACCAAAACTTGTTCCGTCCATAGAAAGAATCCTCCTGAAATTCAGTATATCATTGTTTTCTTTTTTTAGATAGAGGAAGTTTTATAAAACACTTGACCTTAGAGAAATTTGAGTATATTATTATAAAAATTAATTAGAGGAACTCTTACAGGGGGCTGAAGTTGAAAGATGGTTTTCCCGATAAGAGAGAATACTGGGTGCCCCTAAAAGCTGCCGTTTTTAGAGCTTCCCATAATAAATATAGGAGGATATTAGGTTATGAAAAAACTACTTGCTTTTTTCTGTGTCGCCGTGCTTGCGCTTCCGCTCGCTTTTTCAGAGATAGCTTTTGGTGCACGTGCGCTGGGCGAATGGGGCGTGGGAACTGATGTGTCGGTAGGTGATGCAAAACTTGATCTTGCAAAGAGCTGGGATTTCGGCGGCGCGGCATTTGCGAGGTTTTCTATTCCTGCGGCAAAGAACCTTTTCGTGCAGCCAGAGTTGGGCTTCCTGCATTCAACAACAGGTATGAAATACACATACACAGATAGCAATGGTGAGAAAACTACTTGGAAATCAACGTTAAGCTATAATGCGCTCATTCTCCCTGTGCTCGTTGGTTATGGTTTCCCCGTTAACCAGAACTTCACTGTCTTTCTTGAGGGAGGTCCGCAGGTTTCATTCCTTCTGGGGGATCTAACATGGAAAAGTGACGATGACGATGATGGAAGTACAGGTTACACTCCGAAATCCCGCGTCCTGTTCAGCGGCGTGTTCGGAGCGGGGGTGACTTACTCCTTCTCACCCTCCGTTGCCCTTCTTGGCGATTTACGCTATGACCTCGGTTTTGTGAAAGCCCGTCCGAAGGATGTAGACGCCGGCATAATCCCGCGCGGTGTTTCACTCAGCGCAGGCTTCCTCGTGCGCTTCTAGAAGCAATTTTCTCTCCATAAAATATACATAAACACAAATAACCCCAAGCCAGACGGATTGCGTCTGGCTTTTTTTGTTTCCGCGAGCCCTTTATCCCCTCCCGCCAATCGCCGATACAGATAATATGCGGGCAAAACGGGGATATTTTCTGGAGGAACTTCCATGACAAGCAGATCTTCTTCTTTTGTATATGCTGCGGCTGTGCTTTCCGCCGTCGCATGTCTCCTTGTTTCCTGCGGGAAGAAAGATGAGGCAAAGGTGAGCGCTGATGATACCGCCACCTACACGTACAGCTTCGCGATTACCCCCGTCCAGACCTGGAACCCCACGGACATGAGCATGGCGAATGAGTCAAAGATATTCGGCTATACATCGAGCGGCCTCTATGAATACGCGCTCAACGATACGAAGGATGGCTACAAGGCCGTCTGCGAGATGGCGGAAGCATTCCCCGAGGACGTGACCGCCGAATATGCGGGCAAGTCTCCTTACCATGTGCCTGCGGGCGCGGATTCCGGCTATGCATGGAAGATAAAGCTCCGCAAAGACCCGTGCTGGGATAACGGAACCCCCATTGATGCCGCCACCTACGAATATTCGCTCAAGCAGTTCCTCAATCCCCAGATGAAGAATTACCGCTCAGGCAACTTCTATGAAGAGCGCCTCATCATCGCAAATGCAGAGGCGTACTACGAGGGAGAGGGGAACTGGGACGATGTGGGATTCATCAAGGATGACTCCTATACCATGACGTTCGTGCTCGACCAGCCGCTCACACCCTTTATGTTTGTCTACAACATAGGCTTGCTTTCGCCCCTGCGCGAAGACTTGTACGAGGGAAACAAGCAGCAGAGCGGCGACATTGTGAAAAGCTCCTACAACACCAGCGTGGAAAGCTCCGCTTCCTGCGGTCCCTACAAGGTGACTGCCTATCAGCCGGAAAAATCCATGATGCTCTCCCGCAACGAAAAGTGGTACGGCTACAGCGACGGACGGCACAAAGACGAATACCAGACGACGAATATCTATATCCAGTTCATCAGCGAACCGGCAACGCAGCTTTCGCTCTTCCTGCAGGGCAAGCTTTCCGAAGTATCGCTCACCGTAAACGACCTGCCCAAGTATGCTGCAAGCGAATACCGCGTCATCAATCCGCTTTCCTATACCTGGAAGTTCAGCTTTAATTCGGACAAGGAATCGCTCAAGCGCGAGGATTCGGCGGGCATAAACCACAGCTTTATTGCGAACAAGGATTTCCGCCACGCGGTGTCCCTCGCCCTTGACCGCCACAAGTACGTGGAAACCATAGACATAGGCTCCACGCCGGGCTTCGGGCTCGTCAATTATTCCTATGTTGCAGATCCAGAAACAAACAGCTTGTACCGCGACACGGCTCAGGCTCAGGAAGCGCTCTGTGAGTTTTACGGCACGTCGAATATTGACGACATAACCGGCTACGACCTTGCCAACGCACGGGAGTATATGGACAAGGCATACCGCGCGCTCCTTGCCGACGGCAGCATAAAGGATACCGACCGCTTTCAGATAGACCTGCACATGGCGGTTGCTTCTCCCGGCAACGTCCGCCGCACCGCTTTCCTGCAGGAAGCCATAGACGGCGCGGCAGAGGGCACGGGCTTTGAAGGCAAGGTGAAGGTGAACCTCGTCACTGACCAGGATTATTACAACAATATGAAAAAGGGCAATGTCGATGCCGCAATCACCGGCTGGGGGGGGGCGAGCTTTGACCCCTACGGCATACTCTGGTGCTACTGTACGAAAGAAGCCCTCAGTGAATACGGCTTTGACCCCGAAACGGAAACCTGCACCATCACCATAAACGGCAGGGAGCTCACCAAGACCTATACCGGCTGGTACAACGCGCTCTGCAACGGTGAGTACGTAACGGCAGACATAGCCACCCGCTGTGCCGTGCTCGCGGGGGTGGAAAAGGCTCTGCTCGGCACCTATATCATGCTTCCCGTAAGCTACTGGAACTCAAACGTCCTCGTTTCCCAGCGCGTAATTGAGGGCGCGGACATCTACATCAACGACCTTGTGGAGCGCGGCGGCATTCAGGCGCGGCACTACACGATGAACGATGAGGAATGGGAGGCGTACTGCGCCGAAAACAACTACCAGCTCAAGTACTGATATGCTCAAATACGTATTAAAACGCCTTGCGCTCCTTGTGCTGAGCCTTTTCATCATCATGACCATGCTTTTTGTCCTTATCCGTCTGCTGCCCAATCCCGTGGAGGCGGTGGCAGGGGGATTTGACAAGGCGCTCCGCGAGATGCGTGAAGCTTGGGGCTACAATAAGCCCATCATCGTGCAGTACGGCATCTTTTTGCGCAAGGTCTTTACCCGCTGGGACTGGGGATTTTGCACCTCGATGGGCACCTTTCTGCAGCCGGTGAGCGGCTACATTGCGGAAAAGCTTCCCGCCACCATCTATGTGAACGTCATCTCCGTGCTTTTTTCCCTGCCGCTGGGCATCACCTTCGGCATCGTTGCGGCGGTGAACAAGAACCGCTGGCCTGACCACATCATTCAGGTCTTCATCATGCTCTTTATCTCTGTTCCTTCCTTTATCTATGCCTTTCTCTTGCAGTACTATGTGGGCTACCGGCTTAACTGGTGCCCGCTGATATTCCGCGACGGCAGGGATTTTTTCAGCTGGCCCATGTTCCACAGCGCGATTATGCCTGTGCTCGCGCTTTCCTTTGGTCCCATCGCAAGCACTATGCGCCTTATCCGCGCGGAGCTTACCGAGCAGCTGACGGCGGACTATATGCTGCTTGCCCGCACCAAGGGGCTGAGCCGTGCGCAGGCGACCGTGCGCCATGCCCTGCGCAATTCCTTTGTGCCGCTTATGCCTTCCTTTCTTGCAGATTTCATAGGCATTCTGGGTGGTTCCATGGTCATCGAGCAGATATTCGCCGTGCCGGGCATAGGGAAGACATACGTGCAGTCCATCGCCGTCAAGGACTATTCCGTGTTTATGGCGATAAGCATGTTCTACGTGAGCATAGGGCTTTCGGCTGGCATTGCGAGCGATTTAAGTTACGGCCTTATCGATCCAAGAATACGCATGGGAGGGAGCAAGACAAATGAATTATGACGATGATATTCCTATAGAAAAATTTGCCTTTGTCGCACAGGACGCGGGGAACGGGGAAGTCCGGCTGGACACAAAGCCCGTGGGCTACCTGCAGGACGCGCTCACCCGCTTTGCAACAAATAAGGGCTCCGTCATCTGCTTTGGCATCATCATCATGCTCTTCCTCTATGCCTTTCTTGCGCCGCTCTTTTCGCCTTTCCGCATGACGGACAAAGACGGCTACTATGCCTATGCCGCGCCCAAGAGCAGGCTCTTTGCCCCGAGCGGATTTTGGGACGGGGGCAGGAAGATGGAGGTGAACCTCCAGAGCTACCAGTACTTTTCCGCCATTCCCGACGCGGTGATGAGGTTCTACGGTACAAAAGAACATCTTGTGGCAAAGCGGCCCCAGACATGGTATTCGCTGCGGGTGGACAGCTATGCAAAGACCGGCTGGGTGAAAATCCGCCTTACCAAAGAGGAATATGAGGAGGCACGGGCCTATGAGGAACGCACGGGGCGGCAGCTGTTCTACCCGCTCATAGACCAGACAAAAGTAAAGAACCTTGCCTACCGCAACGATATGAACGCCTGGTTCGCAACCGATGAAAAGGGCATCGCACAGAAAGATGCGGCGGATAACTTTATTCCTATTTATGAAGAGGATGTCTCTTCTCCTGACGGCTATGCCTACTACACGCTCCGCATGAACGGCAGCCAGTACGAGCTACGCACGCTCTACAGCGAGTGGTATTTTTACCGGCACGGCAGGGAGGCGGCTTTCCTCTTTGGCGCTGATATGTCTGGCTACGACATCTTTACCCGCCTTGCCCACGGAGCGCGGCTTTCCCTCTGCCTGAGCCTTGTCGTTTCGGCAATCAATCTCTTTTTAGGGGTCATCATAGGCTCGCTTGAAGGCTACTATGGCGGCACCTTTGACCTTATCTTTGAGCGCATAAAGGATATCATCTATGAAGTGCCGACGCAGGTGACTATGGTGCTCTTTCAGCTCTATCTTGCACAGAAGCTTGGTCCCGTCGCGGCGCTCTTCTTTGCCTTTATCTTCTACGGCTGGATAGGGACTTCTTCCACGGTGCGCGCGCAGTTCTACCGCTTTAAGGGGCAGGACTACGTGAACGCAAGCCGCACGCTTGGCGCAAAGGATTCCCGCCTTATCTTCCGCCATATCCTGCCAAATGCGGCGGGCTTTATCATCACGGTGTCAGTGCTCACCATTCCCGGCGTTATCTTCAGCGAGGCGACGCTGAGCTACCTTGGCATAGTCAATCTGGACTCGGACAGCATTACGAGCGTGGGCACTATGCTCAACAATGCAAAGGACGCGCTTTCCACCTATCCCCATGCAATATTCTTTCCCGGTGCGTTCATCTCCATACTGCTTGTCTGCTTCAATGAATTTGGAAACGGACTGCGGGATGCCTTTAATCCTTCTCTGCGGGGGGCGGAACAGTGAAAGAGAATGTGCTTGAAATAAAGGATCTCCGCATCTCTTTCCGCACGAGAAAGGGTACGGTCCAGGCGGTGCGCGGCATAAACCTTTCCCTTGCCAAGGGGGAGACGCTCGCCATTGTGGGAGAGTCCGGCTCGGGCAAGTCTGTTACGGCAAAATCCCTGCTGGGCATTGAGGCGGCAAACGCAGTCATTGAGGGCGGGCAGGTGCTTTTCGGGGGGCGGAACCTGCTGGGACTTCCAGAGCGGGAATTTGAGCGAATCCGCGGCAACGAAATTACCATGATTTTCCAAGACCCCATGTCTTCCCTTGACCCCATCATGAAGATTGGTCCCCAGCTTACCGAGGCGACCATACTGAACGGGCGCACAAAGCAGCGGCTTGCGGCAAAAACATTTGCTTCCCTTATCAAGCAGTTAGGGCGCGTGCTTAAAAAGGAAGAGCTTGCTCTTTTTAAAAAATATCTCAAAGACAAGTCTTCCCTTAGTGCCGCAGAAGCTGCAGACTTGGAATGCATACGGGCGGGGCAGGCTCAGCTTTTCGGTGAGGCTGAAAAGGCTTATACTGAAAAGAACTTCCGCGTTACCAAGAAGATGGCGTACGAGAAAGCCATTGCCATCATGGAAGAGGTGGGCATACGGGAACCTGAAAAGCGCTTCGGGCAGTATCCCTTTGAGTTTTCCGGCGGCATGAGGCAGCGGATTGTGATTGCCATCGCCATTGCGGCTAACCCCGACCTGCTCATCTGCGATGAACCGACCACCGCGCTTGACGTTACCATTCAGGCGCAGATAATAGAGCTCATAAACCGCCTCAAGCAGAGCAGGGGGATGAGCGTTATCTTCATCACGCACGACCTTGGCGTGGTGGCAAACGTGGCGGACAAGATTGCCGTCATGTATGCGGGAAAGATTGTAGAGACAGGGACAGCGGAAGATATTTTCTATCACCCCGCCCATCCCTATACTTGGGCGCTGCTCGCTTCCATGCCTGACCTTGACACAAAGGACACGCTTGAAGCCATACCCGGCACGCCGCCAAATATGCTTACGCCGCCTGTTGGCGATGCCTTTGCGCCGCGCAACAAGTATGCCATGGCGATAGACTTTGAAAGGGAACCTCCGCTCTTCAAGATAAGCGAGAGCCACTATGCCGCCACATGGCTCCTGCACCCCAAGGCTCCCCATGTGGATATGCCGCGGACGGTTGCAGAGCGTATTGCGCGCATGAAGGAAAGGGAGGTTCATAATGGCAACTGACGTAATCCTGCGGGTGGAGCACTTAAGGCAGTATTTTGATGGCGGCAAGTTCCGCGCGGTTAATGACATAAGCTTTGACATACACCGTGGCGAGGTCTTGGGACTGGTGGGCGAAAGCGGCTGCGGCAAGACCACCACGGGGCGCTCAATAATCGGGCTGTATAAGATTAGCGGC
The DNA here is from genome assembly GCA_937885235.1 of uncultured Treponema sp. Classification (GTDB taxonomy): domain Bacteria; phylum Spirochaetota; class Spirochaetia; order Treponematales; family Treponemataceae; genus Treponema_D. Next base: position 16,316 of record CAKZZK010000292.1, on the reverse strand, counting down.
GGAAAAATCAGCTTTGACGGCAAGGTAATCAACGAGGGCACCCTTGACTGCACGGAAGCAATAGCTAAAGCACGGCAGGACGCACGGAGCGGCAGGATTACAAAAAAAGAAAAGAAGCGCATCATCAGCGGGGCGCGGGCGCAGCTTAGAGAGATACAGAAGCGCGGGCGGAACGCGGGCTTTAACACGAAGATTCAGATGATTTACCAAGACCCCGTCAGCTCTCTGGATCCCCGCATGACGGTGCGGGAAATCATTGCGGAAGGCTTGCGCATTCAGGGCATCCGCGATGAGGGGCGCATTTCCGCCGAGGTGGCTCACGTGCTCATAAAGGTGGGGCTGCTGCCGGAATATGCGGACCGTTACCCCCACGAGTTTTCCGGCGGGCAGCGGCAGCGAATCGGCATAGCGCGGGCAATCATTATGCAGCCTTCGCTTATCATTGCGGACGAGCCGGTGAGCGCGCTCGATGTTTCTATAAAGGCACAGGTTATAAACCTGCTCAACGACTTGCGGCGGGACATGGGGCTGACGCTGCTCTTTATTGCCCATGACCTTTCGGTGGTAAAATACTTTTCTGACCGCATTGCCGTCATGTATTACGGAAAGATTGTGGAACTTGCCCCTGCCGATGAGCTTTTTGCACATCCGCTTCATCCGTATACAAAGAGCCTTCTGAGCGCCATCCCCCTTCCCGATCCGCACTACGAGCGGCGGCGGGTGAGGAGCATCTACAATCCCGCCGACGCGCATGATTACAGCACGGAGCAGCCCTCCATGCACGAATTTGCGGGAGCTCATTTTGTCTACTGCAATGAGGCCGAAGCGCAGGCTTACCGCGCGGAACTTGCGGGTGCGGATGAATAAGGCTTTAAGGTGGGTAGTGCGCACGCTGCCTTTTGTTCTGGCGGCAGTGCTGCTCGCTTTCGCTGTCGTGCTTTACGAGGGGCTTGCGTTCAAGGACGCGGGATTTTCCCTGGCGCGGCGTTGCTGTGACGGCGCCTTTGTCTCTGCGGTGCTGTTCCTTTCGCTGGGCGGGCTTGCCTTTGTGTCCCGCTGGGGCGGCTTTGACGCTTTAAGCTATGCGCTCATCTCTTTCACGGATATCTTCCGCCGCCCCGAAAACCGGCGCGGCAAGGGCAGCTACTTTGACTACGTGCAGGCAAAGCAGCGCGGCAGGATGCAGCCCGCCCTCCGGCTGCTCGCGGTGGGCGCGGGCATGCTCGCCGCAGCGCTTGCAATACAGGTGTTGCCGTCGTGTCGCTAGTTTACTATATAAAATTTGGCATTGTTATATGCAACGAAAGCGCAGCTTCCGCTGATGTTGTCTAGTCCAAAGTCCTTGTTTGCGTCACTCGTTGTGCTACCATCAAGATCAAACCCCCAGCCAGTTTGAAAACTTGACTTGGTACGTAGGCTGCTCCCCGCAAGCTTCCAGATAAATGAAATGCTGGGGCTGTTGACCGAGGTAAACGACATTGCTCCGTAAGCTCCGTTTGAAGTCTTGAAATAAATCACTTTGCCCAGCAAGTCTTGGTAGTTATTTGCGATTGTACCTGTTTGCAGCAGGCCTTCATAAGCCTGTAGCTTGGCTTCATTCAATTCTGTTATATAATCGGAAATATTTTCTATCACCGGATGCAATGCCTGTAAGTTGAGGACAATACTGTTTGTGCCTTCCTGCAAGGTGATATCCTCACTCTGACCTGAATACACCACGGTACGTTCTGAGCCGCTTGTTGCATAGGCTTCTACTATTGCGTACACCACAGAACCGATGGGAAGTCCTGTGAAGGTCGTTGTAGCCCCTGCTCTTACGGGAATGGTCTTTGTCGCCTCATAGTCGCCATGCAATGAAATATCCATGTAGAACGAAGACAAATCGGCACTGCGAGCTGTAGATTCGCTGCCTGTAATTTTTGCTGCAAGGGATTCGTGTACACTGAAAGAAAGTCCTCCAGTTGCCGCATTATTGTCGTCCGTATCGGTTCCAGATGCACAATCTGTAAGTGTTATTGTAAACAGCAATAACATAACACTTACGGCAATCAATTTTTCTATTTTCTGCGCTATAGCCATACAAGCCTCCTCTGAATTGCTAGTCTTTCTTTCACTTTAGTATATTTTCGGCGGAATGTAAAGCCTCCAATTTCAGAAGTTTAGTGTGCCTTGGGGTCATCGCCAAAGCGGTTGCTTCCTGCCGTACCGGGCAAGAGGGTGAGAATGAAATTGTAGATGGGGCAAAGCAACCACCATCCGCGGTGGTCAGTGTCGTGCATACGGCGGATTGCAACACCTAATCCAGGTAATAGCAGGGCAAAGGAGACAATGGTATACAGGATTTTTCCAAAGGGGAGGATTCTCATGAGAATACTCATCACGACAGAGAGAATAATGTTAAAGAGGACAAACCACCAGTATTCCGCACGGCGAGCACGACCGTTGAAATTAATGTAGTTTTCAGTAATTGTGGACAGTACATAGTCCACGGGGCTTTTCTTTGTAGCCATTTTGTTTCTCCATTTTCAAAATTAGTTATGAGATATGCATCTCATCCTGCATAGCCTAGCATTGTCACTAATATTTGTCAATGGCAAATGCGCATTGATTTTTTCCCTTCCCTCCGCTATAGTATCTCCCATAGCGGGAGAAAGGCAATGGAACTTATGCAGTTGCGGTATTTTCTGGAGGTGGCGAAAAATCAGCATGTGACGAGGAGCGCTGAGGTGCTCCACGTGGCACAGCCTGCGCTGACCCATGCCATACACAGGCTGGAAGACGAGCTGGAAGTGCCCCTTTTTATGCCGCGCGGGCGCAACATCATGCTCACGAGCTATGGCGAGTATTTTTACAAAAAGCTTCAGCCCCTTATGGAAGAGATAGACAATCTTCCCGCCCAGCTTAAGACCATGGCGCGGCTTGAAAATGCCTCCGTGCACCTCAACGTGCTCGCCGCATCCTCCCTTGTGACTGAGGCAATCATAGAATATCAGCGCATAGACGAGGGGCTGCACATAGAGCTCAAGCAGAACGAGCAGACGGAGCTGTATGACATCAACGTGACCACGAGGCTTTTCTATCAGCCTCCCGAAAGAGGTCATGACAGCGTCTTTGTCTGCACGGAAAAGATATACCTCGCGGTGCCGAATATCCCCCGGTTTCGGGGAAAAAGCGCAATCACCCTGCAGGAGGTGAAGGATGACAGCTTTATCGCCCTCTCCGGCTCCAAGCAGCTGCGTTCTATCTGCGACAAGTACTGCGCGAACGCGGGCATCCGTCCAAACATCATCTTTGAGAGCGACAGCCCCGCCGCCGTCAGGAATATGATTGCCGCAAACATGGGCATTGGCTTCTGGCCTGATTTTTCATGGGAAAAGCTGAACACCGACCGCGTGCTGCTCCTTGAAATTGCAGAGCCCCAGTGCAGCAGAGATATCCTCATCACCTACAAACGCAACAAGCAGGACGGCACGAGGACGAAGGCCTTTTACAACTTCCTGACAAACTACTTCCGCCTTGCGAGCGAGCACGATATGTAATTTTTCCCTCTCCCTTGTTTTATCTCCCGTTTTCGGATATGCTAGGCGTATGGCTTACGAAGTAACGGCGACCCGAAGAAGGCCGCAGAGATTTGAGGATCTGGTTGGACAGGAGTTTGTGGCGGAGACATTCAGGAACGCCATCCAGTCAGGAAAGATAGCCCATGCCTACCTGTTTTCCGGTCCGCGCGGCTGCGGCAAGACATCCACTGCGCGCATCCTTGCCAAGGCGCTCAACTGCCAGAAAGGCCCCACCGCCACCCCTTGCGGCGAGTGTTCCGCCTGCCGCGAGATTACCGCGGGTTCCTCCCTCGATGTGATAGAGATAGACGGTGCCTCCAACACGAGCGTCAACGACGTGAGGCAGATAAAGGACGAAGTGCTTTTTCCCCCGAATTCCTGCCGTTACAAGGTGTACATCATTGACGAAGTGCATATGCTCTCCACAAGCGCCTTCAACGCCCTGCTCAAAACCATAGAGGAGCCGCCGCCCTACGTGGTTTTCATCTTTGCCACCACCGAATTGCAGAAAGTTCCCGCCACCATAAAGAGCCGCTGCCAGCAGTTCAACTTCCGCCTTGTACCCATCGAAAAGGTGAAGGAGCAGCTCGCGCTTGCGGCAAAGGAAGTGGGCATCAAGGCTGATGACGAGGCGCTTTACTGGATTGCCCGCGAGTCCACAGGCAGTATGCGCGACTCTTACACGCTTTTTGACCAGGTTGCCGCATTCAGCGATGGCGAGATTACCTACGAGAAAATCCGCGATAAGCTGGGCCTGGTGGGGGTGGACAGGCTCAATGAACTCTTCGGGCTCTGCTCGCGGGGGGATGCCGCCACCGCCCTGCTGCGGCTTGACGAATACCTTCAGAACGGCGTGAGCATAGAGCAGCTCATCATCACCTGCACGGACTATCTCAGGAGCCTTTTGCTCATCAAGAGCGGCATCTCCAAGGAAGCCCTGCTCGGGCAGTCTGCGGACAGGTTTTCAAAGGAAGTGCTTGGCGCATGGGGCACCATACAGATAGAGCGCGCCATAGACATATTCTTCAAACTCTACCGCGACATCCGCTATTCGCTCAGCCCCCGCTATGAATTCGAGCTTGCGCTGAGCAGGCTGTGCTGGCTGTCGCAGTATGTGTCTGCCGCGGAGGTGAAAAAGGCGGTGGATGCCGTAAAGCCCCTGCTCGGTGGTACGGCTGCTGCGACGGTGAGGACCGTTCCTCCGCTAACGGCTTCTGCTCCTGCTGTTTCTCCGACTGCCACTCCCGCCGCGTCAGCTCCGGTTCCTCCTGCCGCCCCTGTAGCAGCGGTGCCGCCGTCGCAGACAGCTCCCAGACCGGGAATCCCCCTCTTTTCCGCGCTGGAGGGCATGGAGCTGCCCCCCGCCCCAGAGGAGGACAACGGCGCGCCGGATGATGAAGAGCCTCCCATAGAGATGGAGATGGCAGCCGAGTCTCAGGGGAACGCAAAGCCCCCTTTTCCGCAGGGCGGGGCTGAGCCGCCTGACACAAGCAGCATAGAAGATGTGGCGAAAGCCCTCGTGGCGGACTTGTCCGTGGACGATGCCATGCTTGCGGGCGGGCTTATGCACGCGCGGGACTGGGCGCTGAGCGGCGACACGGTATCGGCAAGCATAGACAGCAAATTCGAGCAGATGCAGGTCATGGGCAAGGCCTCAAGGATAACGGCTTACCTTGCCAAGGTTTACGGACGGACTATGGCTTTCAGGCTGGATTTGAAAGAACGCAAGGCGGAAGCGGCAGAACAGCAGCTTCCCGTAGAAGTGCAAATTTTGCGAGATACATTTAAAGGTTCCGTCATTGGCGGAATCTGAGGAGTTGGATATGATGAATCCTTTTGAAATGTTGAAAGATTTAGGCGGCATGAAGGAGCAGTTGCAGAAGGCTCAGGAACAGCTCAAGCAGCTGACGGTGACGGGCTCTTCCGGCGGCAACATGGTTGTGGTGACGCTCAACGGCAAGTTTGAGATTGTTGACATCAAGCTTGACCCGATCTGTGTAGATAACCGCGATATTCCCATGCTGCAGGATTTGATACGCGCCGCACACCACGATGCGATGAGCAGGCTGGAGGAGCAGCTTAAGGCGAATTTTGGCCCCCTTTTGTCAGGCTTAAATATCCCCATGGCAGGGGCGAACTGAAGCGCCAGCTATGAATGCTCTCGATGAAGTGACGGAAAGCTTTTCCCGTCTGCCCGGTATAGGCAGAAAGTCTGCATCCCGCATTGCGAACCACCTTCTGCGCGCTGATCCGGCGTTTATGCAGCGTTTTGCGAGGCAGATCGCTTCCCTTCAGCAGCGCATACGCCCGTGCTCAGTCTGCGGGGCGTGGACGGAAACTGACCCGTGCCCCATCTGCGTTGATGCAACGAGGGACAGGGGCACCATCTGCGTGGTGGAGCAGCCGCAGGACGTGGCTACCATAGACGGTTCGCATGAATACCACGGCCTTTTCCATGTGCTTGGCGGCGTCATCGCCCCGCTTGAAGGGGTTGGGCCTGACCAGCTGAGGATTGCGTCTCTGCTTGAACGGGTGAAGGGGGGGCAGGTGAAGGAGGTCATCCTTGCCACCAACCCTACGGTGGAGGGGGATACAACCGCGCTCTACGTGCAGAAGGTGCTTGAAAACGAGCACTGCGAGGTGACGCGGCTTGCAAGCGGGCTTCCCGCCGGCGGCGACCTTGAATATACGGACAAAGTGACGCTGGCAAGAAGCTTCCGCAACAGGATGAAGCTCTCTTAGTAGACTTTGTACATGCCGCTCAGCGACAGCAGGGCAAAGAAATAGAGGCAGTTGTCATAGTAGCGGTTCTTCCCCGTGCGAAGTGCGGTGTCCCAGAAGCGCTTGACTGCCCGTTTTGCCATGGCGCGCACCTCCATTGAGCATGGCTCCCTGCTGCGCTCAATGGCGAGAGACAGCTGTGCGAGCGCCGCGCAGAGGGCAATGGGATGCCGCGCGTGCCGTTCGCGGGGGGTGCCGTCTATCTTGTAGTCCGAGAAGTCTTCTACGGGCTTGTTGTCAAAAAAGTGGATGAGGCGTTGCGCGATGGAGGTGAACTCAGGGCTGTCTCCGAACCACAGCGTGCAGAGCGCTATATTCTGTGCCACGACGTAGCTGTGGCTGAAAAAACTGCCGTGGTTGTGCAGGGGAAGCGGGCTGCCGTTGTAGTTTACGTATTCCGCGCACATGCCGGTCGTCTTGTTTGAGCAGCGCACGATGAATTCCCTGCTTGCGCCTGATGCCTTGTTCCAGAAGTCCGTGTCCTCCCTGTCGCCGAACATGGCAAAGAGCTCGTAGAAATGCGGCAGGTTGTAGGAAACGTCGCTGTGGTCTTCGTCAATCTGGTTGTGGATGAGGTGGTTCTCCTTGTTCCAGAGCGGATGGTCTGAGTGCAGCGCCGTGTGCAGGATTGCCTTTGCTTCTGCTTCGTAATTGAAAATTCCCTCGCCGTTGCCCCAACGGTGCGCGGCAAAGAAGAGCGAGAGCGCTATGTATTCCTCGCCATCGGGGCGGGGATTTACAAATTTCTCTTTGCCGTCGGGGGTGCAGGCAAAGCTGAAATAGCCCTTTAGTTCGCCTTCGTTTATGTACAGGTACTTGCGGGCAAAGTGCCACAGCTTGTCGAAGATTTCTTTTTTGTCCATCTGAACTGTCATCATCATGCCGAAGCCTATGCCCTCGGAGCGCACGTCAGTATTGCCGGTGTCGAGGATATAGCCTGTGTCTCCCTCTTCAAAGTAGAGTCGTTCGTTTTCGCCACTTTCAAAAATGCTGTGGTATACGTCCTGTACCCGCTTCATTATCTCGTCATCTTTGTAGCCATAATCTTCTAAAAGGTTCATTTTTGCTTCCTCCTGCTGCTTTTGAAATCTCTTCTCTTCTATTATATACTACTATGTTTAAAGACGCAAACAAATATCTGAAAAAGTGGTCGCAAAAAGGGAACGGCGCTCCCACGGAAAAAATAAAAAAGCCCGCATTGCAAAGCTACGCTTAGCAATGCGGGCTTTTCATTTTTCCGTTCCGCGCCTTTCTTGTTTGTACGAACAAGTTTTCGATTACGGAAACGCTATTCTCGTTTATTACTTACACCTTAAACTGATCAATCTGATTGCCAATCGCAACGATAGAATCCCGCATACGGCGTGCCACCTCATTGAGCGTAGTACCCGTCTCATTGATTTTGCGCGCTCCAATACTCATCTCATCCATACTGCTCTTCATCGCAGTGGTAGCATTCTGCAAAATCTCAACCTCCTGCAGGATGGTCTTGTTGCCCTCAGCCATCTCTCCAGATGCGGAGTGAACCTCAATCGTGCTGTCATTCATGGAATGCAGGGCCTCGCTAATCTGCTGGGAGCCCTGATTCTGCTCCAGCATGGCGGACTTAATCTGGCGCACCAGCTCGTCGGTTTCCTGAATCTTGTTGGACACAGAGTTAAACGCCTGGCTTGACTGGGAAGAAGCTGCCACCACCGTGGAGATGGACTCCTTGATGTTGTTCAGCTGCTCGCCAATCGTCTTTGACTGCGCGGAAGAAGTCTCGGAAAGCTTGCGGATTTCGTCTGCAACCACAGAAAAGCCCTTGCCCGCTTCGCCCGCATGGGCTGCCTCAATAGCCGCGTTCATAGCGAGCAGGTTCGTCTGGCTTGCAATGTTGGAGATGGCAGCATTTGCCTCCTGCAGCATCTGCGACTGGTTTTCAATCTGCTCGATGCGCTGGTTTACGTCCATCTGCTTGGTGATGCCGCTGCGGGCAGTAGCCTCAAGCTCCTCGAAGGAAGCAGCCATCTTTTCCACGGAATTGTTTACCGAGCGGATATTGCCTATCATCTGCTCAACAGCCGCGGAAGCCTCGCTTACGCCCGACGCCTGATTATCTATCATGCGCTCCAGAGACGAGATATTGGAAGCAATCTCGTTCACCGCACCCGCGGTCTGATGCACGCTGTTTGACTGGTTCCCAATCTGCCCGTGCATACTCTCAATGTTTGCGATGATCTCCGTGATGGAGCTTGATGTATCCTCAGAACTCTGGGAAAGCTCCCTGCCCGCTCCGGTGAGCGCGTCTTTGGATACCTTGATGTCCTTGATGATGGTCTGCAGCTTCTCCGTGAACTTGTTGAAGCCAGCAACCATGTTGCCAATCTCGTCGTTGCTCGTGACGGTGATGCGCTGGGTAAGGTCTGCATGGCCGCTCGCAATCTCGTTGACAGCCTTATCCACCACGAGGATGGGGGTGACAATCGCGCGCGCGGCAATCACCGCTATGACGCAGGAAGCGACAAGTCCCACACAGGCAAGGACGATGATGAGGATGATGTTCTTCATTATGTTGGCAAAGAGCTCTGAGCGGGGACCGACGGTGACAAAGATCCAGCCGCTCTCCTCGGAGATGACGTTTGCGGCAAAATACTTTCCACCGCCCGCATTGTCAGTGAAGAACACGCTGCCGCTGGAAATCCTGCCCTGCATAGAACCGAGCCGGTATTCATCGAAAAAGTTCATATTCATCAGCTTGGAGCTGTCTGAGTTGGTCACGTACCTGCCATATTTGTCAAGAAGGAAGGACTGCCCTGAGCGGGAAAGCTTGATGGGGGATACAATGTCGTCCAGATTTTTCAGCTGAATGTCGAGCCCGACCACGCCCGCAAGGTTGCCGTTGATGCTGATACCGCGCGAAATGGCGGAAACCATGGTATTCGTCACGCTGTCAAGGTAGGGGTCGGAAACCGCATAAGTCTTGGCAGACTGCCCCGCCTTGTACCAGGCACGGGTGGTCTGGTCATAATCGGAAGGAGGAGTCCAGCGGTCATTCGCATAGAAAAAGCCGCCGTCCCTGTAGGGCAACGCGCTTGCGTAATACAGCTCAGAAAAATCCTTTTCGCCGGTAAGCAGCTTGTCAAAATATTTTTCAATCTGATCTTGGTCCGTCGGGTGGGTCATCAGATAGTGGGAAACGGCATTCACCATGCTGACAGGTTCCTGAAGGAAGAGGTTGATGTTGGCAGAAGCCTGCGCCACCTTTCCCACTGCGGCTTCATCGGTGACTGCAACCTCGCTCTTGTATTGGACAAGGATAACGGGAACTGAAATAAGCAGGATAGAAAATGCTACTACGAGCACGTTGCTTAAAATCAATTTGAGTTTAATGCTCTTCATGCTAAAAATACCCCTCAATATTCGCTTTATTTACGGAAAAGCTAAGAAATCGACAGTTTCCATTATACCCGCAGTTCTGCATACCGTCAATCGGAAATCAACTATTTGGCTTGAGTTTTGGATGTGCTTGCGCATAATGTCAATCGCGTGAAGGTGCGGAACGGAAAAAATCAAAAAGACAGCATTGGTCGCCGCAAGGCGAACACCGCGGTCTTTTTGATTTTTTCCGTGGGAGCGCCGTTCTACGGTAACATACAATTGCATAATCACCGACTTTCTTCTATAATATCCAAATGTTTCGTATCTATGTGGAAAGGAAGGCGGGCTTTCAGAATGAAGCCGCGCGGATTTATGCCGAAATAAGCGGCTTTTTAGGTATCAGCAGCGTGACTGCTGTGCGGTATGTGAACCGCTATGATATAGAAAATGTGGCGGAAGAAGTGGCACGGGAAGCAGCGCTGCGCATATTCAGCGAGCCCCAGAGCGACAGCGTGACGGAAGAAAACTTCCCCATCGCCCCGTCAGACACCGTGATTGTCTGGGAATACCTGCCGGGACAGTACGACCAGCGGGCAGACAGTGCAGAACAGTGCCTCAGCCTGCTCCGCGAAAGCATGAAGGGAAGCACCACCGTGGGCACCGAGCCCCCCCGCGTCCGCTGTGCAAAGATGGTCATCCTGTCGGGCCAGCCCTCCGCATCAGACATACAGAAAATAGAACAGTACCTCATAAATCCCGTGGACAGCCGCCTGACCGACGGCGCAAAGCCCCAGACGCTCGCCATGCAGACAACGGAACCCGCTGACATCCCCGTCATCGAAGGCTTCATCAGCATGAAGGCAGAAAGGCTCGAAGCCTACCGCAAGGAGCTGGGGCTTGCCATGGACTTTGCGGACATCAAGTGGATGCAGGACTACTTCACGTCCATAAAGCGGGATCCCACACTCACGGAAATCCGCGTGCTGGACACCTACTGGAGCGACCACTGCCGCCACACCACATTCAACACCGTGCTTTCAGAGCTGAGCATTGAAGAAGGACCGTATTCAGAAGACATAGAGAAATCCCTCGCCCGGTATCGGACTCTGCGCACAGAGCTGTACGCAGAACGCAAAGACAAGCCCGTGACGCTCATGGATATGGCGGTTATCGGAGCAAAGTACCTGCGCTCCCACGGCAAGCTGGATGACCTTGAAGAAAGCGCGGAAATCAACGCCTGCTCCGTCTACATAGACGTGAACTACAGCACAGACAGCGAGGGAAAGCCCCTCGACACTCCCGAGACGGAGCGCTGGCTCTTGCAGTTCAAGAACGAAACGCACAATCACCCCACCGAGATAGAACCATTCGGCGGTGCAGCAACCTGCATCGGCGGGGCAATACGCGACCCGCTTTCAGGGAGAAGCTGGGTTTATCAGGCAATGCGCATCACCGGCGCGGCTGACCCCACCGTGCCGCTTGCAGACACCCTCCCCGGCAAGCTGCCCCAGAAAAAGCTCTGCATTGAAGCGGCGCAGGGCTTCAGCTCCTACGGCAACCAGATTGGACTCACCACGGGGCAGGTGGTAGAAGTCTACCACCCCGGCTTCCTTGCAAAGCGCATGGAGCTTGGCGCCGTCATCGCCGCTGCCCCCGCAGACCAGGTAAAGCGCGAAGAACCAGAGACAGGAGACATCGTTATCCTGCTTGGCGGCGGCACGGGACGCGACGGCATTGGCGGGGCGACAGGTTCCTCAAAGGTGCATGACGTAAAGTCCGTGTCAACCGCGGCGGCAGAAGTGCAGAAGGGCAACGCCGTAGAGGAGCGCAAAATCCAGCGGCTCTTCCGCAACAAGGCGGTCTGCCAGATGATACGCCGCTGCAATGACTTTGGCGCGGGAGGCGTAAGCGTGGCGGTGGGAGAACTTGCCGCAGGCCTCGACATTGACCTTGATGCCGTCCCCAAGAAATACGAGGGGCTTGACGGCACCGAACTTGCCATTTCCGAAAGCCAGGAACGCATGGCTGTCGTGGTGCGGAGCGAAGACGCAGAGCGCTTTATCGCCGCTGCCCGTGCGGAAAACCTCAACGCCGTCGTCGTCGCGACGGTGACAGACACCGCGCGCATGGTCATGCACTGGCGCGGAAAGACCATCGTAGACATAGAGCGCTCATTCATAGATACGGCAGGAGCACCCCACAAGGCAGCGGCGCTCATCAGTTCCCCCGCCCCGCAGGAAGCTTCCCCGCTCTGCCGCCCGCTTGACGGCGTGGTAAAAGCGCTCGGCACTTCCCCCACCGCGGAAAGCCTCCGCAAGGCATGGCTTTCAAACATGGGAGACCTCGCCTGCTGCTCTCAGCGCGGCCTTATGGAACGCTTTGACAGCACCATCGGCGCATCCTCCGTGCTCTATCCTTACGGCGGCAGCTACCAGAGCACGCCGGAAGCGGGCATGGCGGCGAAAATCCCCGTGCAGAGTCCCCGCGAGACGACGACGGCAAGCCTTATGGCTTATGGCTATGACCCGCGCGTAAGCGAATGGAGTCCCTTCCACGGCGCGCAGTTCGCCGTGCTTGATTCCCTCACCAAGATAGCCTGTCTCGGCGGCAATCCCGAAAGCTGCCGGCTGACCTTTCAGGAATTCTTCGGGCGCTGCGTAGACGACAGGACCTGGGGCTACCCCGCCGCGGCACTGCTTGGAGCGCTGAGCGCACAGCTTGCCATGGGAACTGGCAGCATTGGCGGCAAAGACAGCATGAGCGGCACCTTTGAGCAGCTCAACGTGCCCCACACCCTCGTGTCATTCGCGGTGGACGTGACGGACGCGGGAAAGGTGAAAAGCGGCGCATTCAAGGCGGCAGGCAACGACATCTACCTCGTGCAGACCCCCTGGAGCGACACCCTGCTGCCTGATTTTGCAGCGTTCAAGAAAAACGCGGCGGCACTCAAAAAGCTTTCCGAAAGTAACGCCATAGCCGCCCTCTACCCCGTCGGAGCGGGAGGCATCGCGGAAGCGCTCAGCAAGATGGCACTGGGCAACAGGATAGGAGCCGTCATCGGAAGCCTTCCCGCGGGAGGCGTCAAAGGGCTCTTCACCCCGCGCTACGGTTCCATCCTTGTGGAAGCAGACGCTTCAGCGGCAGAGGCATTCAAGAGCGCGGGCTTTGTTCCCGGCACGCTCACAAGGCTCGGAAACACGGCAGACTCCGAAGAAGCCGTGGTCATCACGAGCAAGGCAAGCGGTCTGGCTGACGTGTCGCTGACCTTTTCAGAGCTGCAGGACGTGTGGGAATCACGCCTTGCATCGGTCTTCCCCGCATCCACCGCTACGGCACAAAAGGAGTTGCCCTCCTTTGCCGCGGGCACTTACACAAAAACGGCAGCCCGCACCAGAGCGCAGCTTACGACGGGGGCAAAGCCCAAGGTGCTCATCCCCGTCTTCCCCGGCACCAACTGCGAATACGACATGGCGAGGGCTTTCACGCTCAACGGCGCAGACACGCAGATTTTCGTCTTCCGCAACCGCACTCCGGCGGAGCTTGCCGAAAGCCTTGACTCGCTCAGACAGCTGATAACGGGCGCACAGATACTCGCCTTTGCGGGAGGATTCAGCGCGGGAGATGAGCCTGACGGCAGCGGCAAATTTATCGCAAACGTCATCCGCGAAAGGCGCATTGCGGATGCCATCATGGCACTGCTCACCGAGCGGGACGGACTTGTCCTCGGCATCTGCAACGGCTTCCAGGCATTGATAAAGACAGGGCTTGTTCCCTACGGCGAAATACGCGGTCCCTCGGCAGAAATGCCCACGCTCACCTTCAACACCATAGGCCATCACGTAAGCCGTATGGTGCGTACAGAGCTTGCAAGCACCATGAGCCCCTGGGCGGCAGGGCTTGATGCGGGCAAGGACTACCTCGTGCCCGTCAGCCACGGCGAAGGGCGCGTCATTGCGAGCGACACGCTCGCAGTGGAGCTTTTTGCGAAGGGACAGGTCTTCACCCGCTACAGCAAGGGCGATAATCCCAACGGAAGCAGCTTTGACATAGAGGGGCTTACGAGCCCGGATGGACGTGTGCTCGGCAAGATGGGGCACAACGAGCGCGTCATATCGCTCAAAGACGGCGAGCTCTTGCAGAACACAGCGCCGCACGCGCAGAACATCTTCCGCGCTGGCGTAGCATATTTTGCAGGATGAGGACGCGGAAGATGAAAAACGCTGCATTTCTTTCTATTATATTGTTCTCCCTGCTCCTCGCCTCTTGCTCGGCAAAAGCAAAGTGGTTCACCAAGCTCGACGATGCTTTGCAGAGCGCAGGCGAAAGGCAGAAGCCCATCTTCCTGCTGTTCAGCGGGGAAGACTGGGACGGAGCCACGCCCACATTCAAGAAGGACGTGCTTGACACAAGGGATTTCGCCGAGGACTTCAAGAATGACTACGTGCTTGTAAAGCTCGATTTCTCCCAGTCCGAATATGCAAAGACCGTGCTCGATGAGAATTCTTCCCCCAAACAGCGGGAGGAAGCAGACCGCATCCTCGCCGAATACGACGAAAAAGAGCGGCTTGCCTCCCTCTACGGGCTCAACAACCAGTACCCCTGCGTCTACCTGCTTTCCAAAGAGGGTTACGTGCTCTGTGCCATTCCCTACAGCGAAGCCATCAAATCCGTGGCAGACCTTGAAAACCTCATCGGCATACAGCAAAGCGTCGTCACCCAGCTTTCCTCGCTCATCGAGCGCGTCAACGCAAGCGAGGGGGCGGAAAAGGCAAAGGCAATAGATGCACTCTATGAGGCAACCCCCGAAGCCTACCGCCTGCCGCTCGCCCCCCTCACCGCAAGCGTCGCATCCCTTGACGCGCAGAACACCTCCGGACTCCGCGGCAAGTATGAGCTCATCAGCGCATGGAACAACGCGATGATTGAAATACAGAACGGCGACACCGATGCCACCGTGGACAAGTATCTCGCCGCCTGCGAGGGAGGAATGCTCTCCCCCGATCAGAAGCAGGAAGCCTACTACACGGCGGCATACATGATGGCAGTGCTCGGCAGCTCAGACTTTGACAGGATGTACTCGCTCCTGCAGAAATCCATGGAAGCAGCCCCCGAAAGCGGACGCGCCGCAGACATCACGCTCATGATGAACGAAATCCGAGAGATGCAGCAGCGCTTCGAGGAGGCAGGCTCCCGCTAAGATGGATTCCCCACCCCAAAGCCACCTGCCACTGGCGCTCCTGCTTCCGGCGGCAGGCATCCTCATTCTGCTTTCCATGATTTTCTCAGGTGCGGAAAGCGCCTTTCTTTCCATAAACAAGCTCCGCGTGCGTTCCCTGCACAGCAAGCAGGACAAAAAAGCCATGCGCGTCTGGAAGCTGCTCAACGACAAGGAAAGGCTCATCAACACCCTGCTTGTCGCAAACGACATCGTGAACATCTCCCTTTCGGCAATACTCACCTACATAGCGCTGGGGCTTTTCGGCAACGCGGGAGTTGGCATAGCTACCTTTGCCGCCACCCTCTTGCTGCTCGTCTTTGGGGAAATCTCCCCCAAGACCTTTGCCACGCACCACCCGGAAGCCATAGCTTTTTTCCTCAGCCCTTTCATCTCCTTTCTTGAAGTGCTCCTCTATCCGCTTGTCAGCGTATTCACTTCCTTTTCGCGCTTTACCCTGCGCCTCTTCCATGTGGACACACGGAAAAGCGACGTTTCGTTTACTGAGGAAGAAATCAAAACGCTCATCGAAGTGGGCGGGGAACAGGGAGTGCTTGAAAAGAATGAAAAGGTAATGATGCACCGCGTCTTCAAGTTTGCCGACCTCGCCGCAAAGGACATCATGGTGCCGCGGAAGAACATAAAGGCGCTTTCCCTGAATGCCAGCTATGCGGACGTCATAGCGCTTTCAGAGCGCTTCTTCCTCTCCCGCTTTCCCGTCTACAAGGACGACATAGACGACATCGTGGGCATACTCTACGTGAAGGACCTCATGCACTACAAGGAATGTCCAGAGCAATTCAGCCCCGCAAAGGTCATGCGCCCGCCCCTCTTCATCCTCGCCACAAAGAAGATGTCAAGCATACAGCAGATGCTGCGCGAAAACCACCAGAGCATGGCAGTGGTCATAGACGAATATTCCGGCACCTACGGTGTGCTCACAAACGAAGACATAGCACGGGAAATTTTCGGCCCCATCACCGACGAATACAAACCCTACGCCCGCCGCGTGGAGGTACAGATACGCCATCCGCACAACACGGACATAGACGGGCTTTCCCGCCTCATAGACATCAACGAGCAGCTGGGCACAAAGCTTTCTTCCCAGCACGCGGAGACCATCGGCGGCTATATCTGCGAGCTTTTGGACCACATTCCTCGCGAAGGGGAAGCCATCACTGTGGACGGCTACAAATTCATCGTCAAGGAGCTGGACGACAAGCGGGTGGCAAAGGTTCACGTGACCAAGCCACGGGAGGAAGGCTCATGACGCTCGTCCTCTGCCTGCTGCCGCCCTTTGCCGAAATCATCCTGCTGGCGGCGGGGGCGTTCTTTGCCTCAACTGAGACGGCATACACAAGCCTGTCCCGCATCACCGTGCGGCAGATGCTCAAAAACAA
>CAKZZK010000291.1 GCA_937885235.1 uncultured Treponema sp. | reverse complement strand
CACATTGGGAAGCTTTTTTTTAGCCGAGACCGCTAATACTTTTGAAACTGGCTCTGCTGTAGAAACACAGTCCCAGAGGGCATCTGTGCCAAGTCCGCAGGCGCTTACCACACCCGGGCGGGAAAAATACAACTTACACTGTTTCATTCTTTAATTTCCTTCAGCTCATACGTATAGGAGCGCAACCTGTTTGTGATGGTGACATTCTGCCCATCCTTTTCAATTTCTTCTATTATATACTCTCCGTCCTGTATGCGCCGCCACTCCCTGTTCCCTTCGTCCTTACAGTAAAAGGCAAGCCCTGCTGCGGCATAATTTTTTTGCAGGGCAACGGTATCATAATAGGTGTTCTGGAAATCTGCGAGTATGTACTCGGCGTTTATGTTCTGAGGAAAGTAGGGAGAAGAAAAAGAAAGCTTTTCGGCGCTATAGCTGAGCGTTCCCATGCTGACGCCTAAATCATTCAGCAGCAGCATCGACACCCCCTCTTGATCTGCCTGTATATATACCTGGGAAGAAAAAGTGTGAGACTTAAAGCTGCCAGAAAAAAACTGCAAGGACTCCAGCTCTCCGTCCATATACTGGGGCGGAAGGACGCTTATCTTCTTTGTATCGGTGATGTATACGGGGGAAAATTGCCCCGCTGTTTCCCCGTGCTTTGTGCTGGCGCAGGAGCTAAAAGAAAGAATGACGGCATATCCCCACATAACAGCAAAAAAACGTATCGCCTTTAGCATGGCTAGATTATACTGGTAATGATACAGTCTGTCAATTTTCCTGCCAGTCTGCCGTCCAGACCGCAGTGCCTATAAATGCCGCAAGGCAGCCGGTGGAAATGCATAGCCCTATGATGCGCACGGGTACAAAAGAGCTGAACGCAAGTGCGCCAAAAGAAAGTTCCGTGGTAATAAAAGAAAGAAATACCGCGGACGCTTCTATGGCGGAGGCGTGCCGCTCTTTTCTTCCCGCATCTTCCGTCATGTAGATGATATAGTCCAAGCCGAGTCCAAACACAAGCATCATTCCGGCGGTACAGAAAAAATCCAACGGGTAGCCCGCCACGGTAAATGCAGCCGTGATGGCAATGATGCTGATGAGGGGGACGGACGCAATGCGCAGGGTTTGCTTCCAGCTATAGATTGCCTTTAAGAGCGCGATAATGGCTATGTAGGCAAGGGCAAATATCAGCAGCACCCTCGTGGTGAGCCAATCCAGAGAGCTGTTTATGCTTTTTATCTTGTTTTCAAAATACACGCCGTCATTGTCGCGGGCAAGGGACTCATAGAAGCTTTCGTCCGTCACCGTGGTAGGCAGCACGACGGAATAGAACTTGTCCCCTATCTTGCCTAGCCAGAGCATTTCTATTATTGATTCAAGGCTTTCAGGAACAGCACTGCCCGCATCTGTTTTGAGGGGCACAAGGAGACGTCCCTTTTCCTTTTCCTGTTCAAAAGATGAGCAAAGTTGCTCCGCATCGGAAGCTTCTAAGCCAAGCAGCGCAAGCTGCTGCGGTGCCAGCGGCAAAAGGCGTTCCACAGCCGCAAGGGATTTTTCCTGCATTGCCCGCGAGGGGATAAAGCGGGATGCGGAGATATACTTGTCCGGCAGCTTTTCACAGAGGCTTTCTTCTTTCTGGAGCACTTCCTCCTCCGTGCCGCCGCTTACAATGAGCCAGCTGCTCGGACTGTAGCGGAGCACCTGATACGACAGCACAGCATCCTCTTTCAGCCTGCCCTGCATAGTATACAGCCTTGCTATGTCATTACGCACGGCAAAGCTTTTGTGCCGGAGCGCCGGAATGCCCACGGCAAGCGTGATACACGCGCCAAGGAAGACTTTAGCCCACTGCCCTACACGGGGAGGGGCAAAGCTCAGATGGGGTACATTCCTCTTTTGAGGAACAGGCAAGAGCGGGTAAAAACCAAGCGTTGTGAGGAATGAGCTTGTAATACCGGTAAACGAAAAAAGCGAAATCTGTCTGAGCAGAGGAAAAGGCATACAGAAAAGCAAGAGGTAGCATATCTGGGTGGAAAGGAAGGAAAAGAGAAGCCCTTTGAACAGCGCACTCCGCAGCTCTGCCCCCGTGCGCAGGGAAGAATCCGCCTTCCAGTGCATAAAGAAATGGAGGCTGTAGTCAATGCAGCAGCCGATGAGGGAAGTGCCGAATACCAACGTCAGCATCTGGATATTTCCGAACAGGAGGTGCGTAGCAGAAAAAGCAACGGCAAGCGAGAGGATGATGGAAAAAATCGACAGCGCTATGGGCAGCGGAGAGCGGAAGATAAAGATGAGTATGCTAAGTACCAAAAGCAGGCTGACTGTTGAAATAAGCGATATTTCCCGCGATGCTGAAAGTGAGCTTTCATAGCTGTGGAACGGCGTTCCAGAAAACACAAAGCGAAAGCCCTCTTGTTCAAGGGGAAGGCAGATGCTGTATATAGTATGTACGGCATTGTCCTTGCTCGCAAGCTTTGCCCCCGCCTTGCTCAGCGTTCCGCGAATCAGCACATACCACTTGCCCTCGAACTCTGTGGCGAGAACGCCATCTATGGGAGACAGCGCGGTCCCCGCAGCTTGTACCGCAGCCATATAGGCAGCCATTGCAGCATCGCTGAGCAAAAAGGGGTCAGCGTCAAGACGGTTCAAAGAAGAAAAGGTCGAAAACGAAATGCCGCCATACGCCATTGCAGCTGCACGTTCAGCAAACACCCGTGTACCTTCTTCGGAAACAAGGATTTCCTCAGATGCTTCCTTGGGCAGAAGTCTGTAACGATTGGCGTACACGAATTCTTCTATCTCGGAAGCGGCTGCCCCGTCCGCCGCAAGGGAAAGCTGCGCAAACTGCTCTGTATGCAGGGACAGGTCGCCGTATACCCGTTCTGCCATGAGCTTTGCATTCTTGAAATCAGCATGGGAGACGAGTATGAACACATGGCGGGCGCTGTTCTGGGTGAGCTGCCTGTCTGCCTTTGCCATAGCCGCGTTGCTGCCCGTATCAGGAATCATGGCAAAGAGGTCTGCATCTGTGCGGATGCCCCCGCCGCATACGGCTGCAAGCAGGAATGCCGCTATGATGGCTGCATGAAAAAGGAGCCAGGCAGCAGTAAAAAGGCTATCTGGCAGAGAAATACGCCTTTTCATCATCGCTCAAAGCGTTTTTGTGCATCTGTTCTGAAAAAGAATACACTATGCGTGCATCGTTCTGCTCCTCTATGCTTACGGCATTGATAAAGGATTCCTCCCCGCTTGTCCCTTCAAGGATAATCTTTTTCAGCGCGCTTGCAATGGTGCTGTCCTTAGGCACCAGAACGACAGCCCATTCCCCGTTATCTGCATCATCAGAGGAAAACGAAGTGTAAAAGCTCTCTTCCAAGGCAGTTTTGTCGCCTGAAAAGAGCGTTGCCAGTGTTCCGGCTATATTTTTAAAGGTCGGATTCCCGGAGCCATCGATGACCGTCTTCTTTCCGTCAGGCGCCGTCTGTATGATTTTGTCCCTGCTCACTGCAAGCAGGGAGGAAAAAGGGCGGTCCGTCTTCCATGCAATGCCCATGTCACAGATAACAAAACTGCCGCCTGATGTGAGCGGGCGCTTGATATGCGGAGCAAAGCGCTGCTGAACGAAAGAGCCAGATGTCACCTTATATGCGGTGAGGTCCGCACACACGGAATCAAGGCTCAGCTCTTTCGCCGCCGCAGGGCTCAGAGCAAGCACGAGCATGGCTATACAGAGTGCGACAGCGTTTTTAACACGCATAAGGACCTCCTTCCGCAAGCAGTGCTTCCACCCGCTTTCTGAATGGCTCGGGGGTGATAAAGCTGCTCTCCCCGCTTTCTATGGACACCGCCATCTGGGTGCTTTCCGCCTTTGTGGTCAGTTCTCCGGTAGCAGCATTGTAAAAGGCAAACTTTATCTTGATGCAGGCTTCATATTCCGCCAGCGTTGCCACAGCCCGCACCGTATCGCCAAAACGCAGGGAACGCACATACTTTACGCGGACATCGACGACGGGAAAAGAAAAATCTGAGCGCGCCATTTCCAAATAGCCGTAGCCTATTTTGTTCAGTAGGGCACACCGCGCCTTTTCCATATATTTGATGTAATTGCCGTGCCAGACGACCTGCATCGAGTCCACATCATAAAATTCAACGGGAAAAACTATTTCCTCAGTCAATGCCTTGCTGTTCATGTGTATCACCTCCTTCAGAAAACAACCAGAAATCAAAAAAGTTATACCATTGATACGGATATAAAAGGCAGTATCGCTCCAAAAGCTTTACGAACTGCCTGCACAGTGCCTCTGTTCTGAGCTTGCGCTCCTTGCGCCCGCAGTCGAAACAGATGTCTGACTTTGTGACAAACATATTGTATTTCGGGCGAAAAAAGCTCCGCTTCGCCCTGAGTGAAAAAACAAAGTAAACCGGAACATCCAGTAGGGAAGCAAGCAGGTACACGCCGTAAGGAAGCGGAGCATCCTTTCCTAAAAACGAAGTCCGTATGCTTCGCTCTGGGCTTGAGGCAGAAGGCCTGTCCCCCGCAACGACGACCAGTCCGCCGTCCGCAAGAGTTTTTTGCAGCTTTTCCAGACTGTCTATGCCTATTGACGATGCAGGGATAATGTCCATCTGGTAGCGGCTGTTCAGGGCGCTGATGGAACGGCTGAAATGGGAACTCACTTCCATGTCCATGATGGCGATGACGGGCACATTGCGGCTCACGCCTGTCTCTCCGTAGCTTGCAAGGCATCGCAAAAGCTCCATATTTCCAAGATGGGAGCTGATGAGCATGGCACCTTTGCCTTTTGCAAGCTGTGCTTTGAGCTCAGCCACATCGTCATCGTGGAATATGACGGCATCAAGGCTTGCCTTGCCGCTCCATGCCGCCACTTTTTCCACAAGACACAGCGCAAAGGAGCTTATCTGCCTGTAGGCGCTCGGGCGGCGTAGTGCTTCGCCTTGAGAAAACGCGAGGAGCTGCTTCTGGTAGCGGACAGCTTCCTGCCTTGCCCGCCGCGAAAACAGGGTATAGAACAGGCTCACCAACGGCACCAAACAGGCAAGCAGAGGAAACGGCACAAGCTTTACGAGCAAAATCAAAAGCCGTATGGGAGCATCACTCTGGGCTGCTTCTTTTACTTGCGACCAGTGATTCATTTCTTGCCCCGCTTCAGCGCCCGCCACAGGAGCAGCGGCAAGCGCAAAACCATTCCGACGCAGAGTCTGGCAAAAGTAAGCGATATGCCTATGTTGTCACGCACCATTCGAAAATTGGAAATACCATCCGCAGGATACGAGACATGCACGCCCTTGTTTATGAGGGGAATGCCTTTCCAGAGCAGGCGCACTATAATCTCTATGTCGTAGCCCATCCTTCCGTCAAGCCATACGGGGCTGTTGATCAGCCGGATAAACGGGGCAAGCGGATAAATCCTGAATCCGCACAGGATATCCTGTATATTACCGCCAAGTGTCACGAAGCGCGCCCAGCCATTTGAAAACTCCCTGCCTTTTTTCCGCGACTCGGGAACGCTTTCGTCATACAGGGGATAGCCGCAGATAACGGCATCAGGCTGCCTTTCAGATTCAGCAAGGAAATCTCCACAGACAGAAACATCGTGCTGTCCATCTGCGTCAACCTGGAATATATGCGTAAAACCAAGGCTCTGCGCCCGCCGCACGGCATCGTTCATCGCCTTGCCCTTGCCTCCGTTTTTTTCGCGATGCACAACGCTTACCAGTTCATACTTCTCTTCTGTAGCCTGTATATATGCCCTGTTTTCCGCATCGTTGCCGTCATCCACAAGGATAATGGGAAGGCCGTAGGGAAGCAAATTTTTGATTACGCCTTCCACGGCTTTTCCGTGACGATAGACGGGGATGACAAACGCAGTGTTCACTCTGCTTTTCCTCCTGAGGCAAGCACGACAGAAAATACTCCAGACGAATGCACCTTGCTGCGGTCTTCAGCATCCCGAAACTCAAACGTCACCGTCTGTTTTTCCCTGTTCAAAAGCATTGAAAGAAATACCGTGCTGTCAGGCAGGATAGGAGAAGAAAATTTCATGCGACGGATATGGGCTATGCGGTGCCCTGCTGCAAAATAACTCCGCGCAAAGCGGGAAACCAGCTCAAACTGGGCGACCGCGGGCAGCAGCTTGAACTGGGGAAAGTGGCCGTCAAAAAAATCGCTGTCTTTGGGAATCTTTATTTCAAGCTCTACCCGTTCATCGGTGCGCACAAGGACATGCTCATTCTGGATGCCGTGACTATTCTGCATTATGTTCGGCTTCCTCCATCTTTTGCGTCTTTTGAAAACAAGGCGGCTATATCTTCCTTGTGCTTTTTCCCCTGCACATCAGACGGAAGGGCTTCCTCAAAGCGCCACTTCTTCGGAATGACGACATTTTCAAAATACTGCATGAGGTAATCATGAAAATAAGTATTTATGGCAAGTTTTCGCTGGGTAGAAAAGCGTAGCTTCCCCTCCGCATTCAAGACGATTGCCGCCGCAAGGTACTGCCGCCTGTCTTCCAGAGCAATCACCTTTACATCAGCGACAAGCCCGGACTGGAGCAGCCTGTTTTCCACCTCCGTGAGGCTTACCCGCTTTTCTTCAATCTTTACGATGGAGTCCGAGCGCCCCAGAAGCATGAAAGTGCCGTCCGGCAGGATGTCCACAAGGTCACTGGTGGCAAAGCCTTCCGGGTTCTTTATATAGGGGGATATGATGACAAGGCAGCCATCTTCATTCTTCCATATCTTTGCATTGTCAAAGGGCGTCCATGCAAGCCCGTTCCGTGACTGCCGCCATGCGATGCCGCTCGTTTCTGTGGAACCATACACTTCCATAGGCCAGAAGCCAAAGAGCCTGTCCGTCTTTTCCGCTACCTCAGGGCTGAGCACACCGCCGCTCGTAAAGATAAAGCAGTCTTTTAGCGGCAGTGAGCTTTCAAGCTCCACCGTGCGTTTAAGAAATGCGGGGGTGGCAATTACCATGTACTTTGCATCTCCGAGGCTTTCAAATTCCTCTGGATAGGCAATGCGCTTGCGGCGGAAAGGCACGCCGAGGGCAAAAGGCAGGCTGATGCCAAAAAGGAAACCGTAGATGTGGTGCTGGCTCACGGTGGTAACAAGCTTCCTCTCAAGAAATTCCTGCCCCCACTTGGAGATGATGAAGGCATTGTCCTGCTCAAACTCCGCCATGCGCTGACACACTGCTTTTGCCTTGCCCGTGCTTCCCGATGTATACATACGGATATCCGTATCTTCCGCAGCAAAGGGCGGACAGCTGCGAATCTCTGCCTCAGATGGCTCTGGCTGTCGCCGTAGCGTATCGGGAATAGAAATCGCCCCCGCAGAAGCAGGAACTTCTTGGTCGGTAAGAAATGCAATGCCGGGAGTCTTTATCTCTGCAAGGAAGGATTCCGCAATGTTCTGAGTGAGGAGTACCGTCTTCCGGCACTGCAGCAGGGCAACGAAAGTCGCCAGAAAATACCAGTAATCCTCGCAGTGCAAAATCCATTTTTCCGCATTCTTCCCCTGTATGACAGCACGCATTTTTGCGCTGTCCGTCAGGAAGTCCCGCCATGTTTTATACACACTGGAAGACCAGCTTCCCTCGTAGCACAGCACATGCCCGTCAGGACGGGAAGAAGCCGTAAACGTTGAAATAAAATGTGCTTTAGGCATTTTTTTATCCACCTGTTTGCGAATGATATATTCTATGGCAAAGAGCATTCCCATGAGGATGTAGGAAATACCGCCGTTATATGCCGACCACAGTCTGTCGCTGCAAAAAAACGCAGTAAAAGCCGCTGCCGCACCGTTCGCTATGAAAAAAAGGCACCAGACAACGCATACCTTGCGGCAGTAAGACTCAACCTGCCTTTCTGCAATGGAGCCCTTGATGGACTTATCCGCCAGGCAGGCAAAACGGAATATGATGGAAGGAGGAAAAATCAGGCTGCCTAAGAATATGGCGAACATACTTCCGTTTACAGCAACAGGGTACAGTTTGAGGAACACAATTTTATTGGTAAAAAAGCAGCCTAAGGCAACCACAATGAGGAAAGCTGACGAAACAAGGGGTCGCCAGTTTGCCGCACCTGAGCTCAGAAAAAAAGCGGCTGCAAGCACTATGATGCACAGTGAAATAATCCGCACTGGCAGATGCAGCACGACAAGCAGGGTAAAAACGAGGACGGGGTAGCAAAATGCCAGCGCAAAGAAAAAGATGTTTCTCTTTTTTTCACTGCGCTTGCGTGTAGGGATAGAGGGCATCTACAATATCCTGAATTGTCCTTACGGTTTTAAAAGATTCTGGATTAATTTTGCCCGGAATAAATTCCCTTGCCTTGCTTATCATATCCACAAAATCAATGGAATCCAGATCCAACTCGTCTACCAAGAGGGTCTGGGGAGCAATTTTACCGGCATCTATTTCAAATTCGTTTACAAGGATGTCCGCCACCTTTGCGTACAGTTCATCTTTTGTCATTTAACGCCTCCATCCTGTACCTGCTGCAAGCTGATATATGCCGCCAGTGCATCCACTGATGCAAAATGCTTCCTGTTTTCCGTGCTTTCGGAAGAAAACTTAACGCCAAAGCGTTTTTTTAAGGCAACGCCAAGCTCAAGAGCATCTATGGAATCAAGTCCCAGCCCTTCGCCAAAGAGCGGCTCAGAATCAACGATATCATCCGGCTGTATATCTTCAAGCTCCAAAGCAGAAATAATAACTTCTTTTATCTCTTGTTTCAATGATTCCATTGCATTCCCCCGCTCTCTCGTTGCGTTTTACTTTAGTATAAGCGTATCAAAAAGTCAAGGGCAGCACAGTTGATAAAAAGGCTCTCCTGTGCTAGGATACGCAGTAGCTATGGATAAGGCATTTTATACAGCAGAGTTCTTTAAGGACGATTCAATCCGCGCGGTTGACGCCAAGTTTGAGGCTCAGAAAATAGCTTTTTCCCCGCTGACTTTTCAGGCGGTGAGGGCTCTGAAAGAGCTTTCGATTTTGCAGATTATCGAAGAGGCGGGAGACGAGGGCATCTGCATAGCGGATATCGCAAACAAGGCTGGGGTCTCCGCCTATGGAGCGTCCGTCCTCTGCGAGATAGCCTTGGGAATGGGAATCCTGAAATATACCCCTGCCGCCCCGCAGGAAAAAAGGCTTTCGCTTGGTAAAATAGGCTGGATGCTTTTAGAAGACGAGCTGACGCGCGTCAATTTTGATTTTGTAAACGACATCTGCTACAAAGGCGCATACGAACTGTGCGAGTCGGTAAAAAGCGGGCGGCCGGAAGGGCTTAAGTTTTTTGGCAGCCAGTGGACTACCATTTACGAGGCACTTTCCACCCTGCCTGAGCGGGCAAAAAAATCTTGGTTTGCCTTTGACCACTTTTATTCGGACATAGCCTTTCCCGAAGCGCTGCCCATTGTATTTGCCACCTCGCAACCACGGCATATCGTAGATATAGGCGGCAACACCGCAAAATGGGCGCTGGCATGCTGCCGCTATAATCCCGATGTGCGGCTTACCATCGTAGACCTGCCCGGTCAGACGGCGCTCGCGGAAGCCGCTGCTGCAAAAGCGGGGTTTTCAGAGCGCATCAAGACGCTTTCGGGCAACATTCTTGCGGCGGAAACTGTGCTTCCCCGCGTTCCCGATGCTTTTTGGATGAGCCAGTTCCTTGACTGTTTCTCTTTAGTGCAGATTACAAAAATTCTGGCAAAGATCCACGACTATGCGGATGAAAAAACAGACGTATACGTGCTGGAACCGCTGTGGGATGAGCAGCGCTTTACGGCAAGCAGCTATTCATTGCAGGCAACATCGCTCTACTTTACCTGCATGGCTAACGGCAACAGCAAGATGTACTGCTACGGAGAGCTGGTGGAAGCAATAGAGGCGGCGGGCTTCACCCTTAAAGCCTCGCACCACAACCTTGGTTCCAACAGCTACTCGCTGCTAGTCTTCCGCAAGGTTGCGGCATAGGAGACGGACATGGACTCTCAAATTTTCTGTGCAGCCCCCGCCTGTTGGGCACCGGGTCTGAACAGCGCAGAGGACTGGCTCGCATGGACAGCCGGCAGCAAGCAGATTGAACATAGCTCCGCCTGCCCTTCCATAGACTTTACGCCTCCTTTATTCCGCAGACGGCTTAGCCAGCTGAGCCGCATGACGATACGGGTCGTGCATGATGCGCTTGCCCATGCAGATTGCGCAAGCATCAAACAGTCCTTCATATCTTTTCGCGGCGAAATTGCGCGGCAGTTTTCCATTGACAAAGCGCTTATAGCAGAGCAGACCGTGCTGCCTGCGGCTTTCTCGCTTTCCGTGTTCAATGCCCCCATTGCGCTGGCAGCCATTGCCTGCGGGCTCAAAGGTGGCTGAGCCAGTTTCAAAAGTATTAGCGGTCTCGGCTAAAAAAAAGCTTCCCAATGT